>JBBIID010000078.1:0-10526 GCA_037446675.1 Paludibacter sp. | reverse complement strand
ATAATCGGCATCTTCAATCCGGGTTCCTGAAATTACAGCGTAATTTTCATTTTCAACCGGACGCTGCAACCACAAAGTAATGGCTAAAGCTGCCGCTATACCTGAATAAGAAATGGTTCGGATCCAAAATCGAGAAGTTGCCCGTTTCTTAGGGTTCATCATTTTTATTTCCGAACCGAGTGTTTCTTTACTTTCGGTTTCGAATAAAACAAACATCGAACGGTACATCTCATGTTCCGGCGCAACATTCTCTCCCTGAAAATATCGTTTCAATTCATTTTCTTCCTCCAGCGTCGTTTCCGCCCGGAAATACTTCTCTAAAATTTCATTCATCCTTTCCATATATTCTTTTCTGTTCGGTTTTGTTCAAATAATATCTTTTCCCTTATTTTTTGTCGAGCTCTCGACAGGTTTACCGTTACCGCATTTTCGGTAATAGAAGTTACAAAAGCAATTTCGCTTATTTCCATACCTTCCACATCTCTCATTCTGATAATCGTACGTTGCAACTCCGGAAGTTCATCGATCAGGTTTTTCACTTGCATCACCATATCTCTTCTTTCGATTTGCAAATGCGGATTCGGTTCGTTGTATTCAACCTCGGCTGGCAACTCTACTTCATCCTTATTTTTTCTGAGCACATCCAAACAAAGATTTCTCATGGATTTCATTGCAAATGCTGACAGATTTTCTACCTCATTCAACGCTTTTCTCTTCTCCCACAGTTTCAGGTTCAAGTCCTGCACTGCGTCCTGCGCAGCATCCGAATTTTGAAGTATCGATTTGGCAAATCGAAACAACTTATCCGATAGACTTAAAATCTGTTGATTAAACTGTGTTGAATCCATATAAAACTATCAAATTCTCATTTTTCTTGATAACGGTTTCCGAACATGATTCCTCGGACTTAATTCACGTCAATGCTGCAGCAACGATTCTTTTCGCTTTTTTGTCCGTTTACATGTATGACGAAAGAGGCGAAATAATATTACATCGTAAATATAAAATTATTTCGCCAATATACTTTTATGCGATTGACCTAAAGCTAAAATTCAAAGAAAATCAGCAAGTTATAATCCGTTTTATAACTCGTAATTTATGAGGTGAGTTTCCGTTTCTTTCTGTAATTATGCCATTAGAGTCCAGTTGATCAATCTTAACCCAACCCGAAGAATGGATAATTCGTTGCGAATCCATCATTATTCCAACTTTGGCAATAGCTCCGCTTTCATCTTCGAAAAAGGCAAGATCACCGGCACTTGCTTCCGACAAAAAATCGACAATTTCACCGATTTCGACTTGTTCCGAAACTTTGCGTGGCAACTGTATTCCGCAAATTGAAAAAACAACCTGCACTAAACCGGAGCAATCGATTCCGAGCAAGCTCTTTCCTCCCCACAAGTACGGTGAATTTAAATATTGGCTTGCCAACCCAACAATCTGTTCGCCCGAAACTTCTTTCGATAAATTGACATCAAAGGTGTTTACAATATAATTATCATCAGCAACTATGCACTCGTTATCGTTGATTGCCGATAAAATGCTGCCTCCAGCTAAAAAAACATTTTCGTGGCTCGTCGTTTTCCGACAAAACGATAATGGAACAGACACGCGAACCGCCGGAGATTGCAGAATTAATTCAAGTTCTTCTTCGTTCAGCATTTTTATAGACTTTTTGTCGATCCATCCTTTTACATTATCCGAATGATTTCGAACTAAAAGCCAATTTCCGCGTTCTTCAATTATATCGACAAGCTCACCAAACAACAGCTGAGAAATCATTTCACTTTGATTATTGTCATTTTGCCTAACAGCAACAAGAGAAAGAATAATAGTCCCGGTCATTTTTTAATTATTAAGGTTAACAAAAATTTGATTAATAAATAATGAAATATGCACCAAACTTATTGGTTTGCAATGGTATTAGAATTAAAATAAGGCTTGCAAAAATAATAAAACTTTGGTTAAATGTCGTAAAAAATGGGATATTTTTCGTAATTTTCGGCGTTTTTTCAAGGTAGCAGCAGATTTATTAAAATTATATTACAATATGAAACTCAAGATAACTCAATCCCGCTGGCAAACTATAATAAAACTGGGGTTGTTTGTATGTGTTGTTGGAATTATCGTGCAACTTTTTCCCACCGATAATAAATTCAAATACCAGTTTGAAATAGGGAAACCATGGTCGTACGAATTGATTACCGCTTCATTCGATTTTCCTATTTATAAGAGCGAACAGCAGCTTTCAAAAGAGAAAAATGAAATTCTGAAAAACTATAGTCCTTTTTACAAACTGGACACTACTGTAGAAAAAACGCAATTTAAACGACTGCTCGCCGATTGGTATAAAAAAAGCGGAGAAACACCCAGATTTCAAAACTACATAAGAACCCAGCTTACAAGCATTTATTCTGTAGGAATTATTTCGGTAGAAGAACACAACAAATTATTGGACGAAGGCAGAACGAACATTTCCTGCATAATGCCCAATCGGGTTTCGCACACCGTAGAACTGAGCAACGTATATACTCCCAAAACGGCTTATGAAGAAATTATAAAAAACGCTCCCGAAGCAATAAAATCGTACGATCTCAACTTATATCTTGTCGAAAATCTCCGCTACGACAGTTTAACATCTGAATTATCAAAAACAGATGTTTTGAAAAGCCTTTCTCTGACTTCAGGGATGGTTCAGTCCGGTGAGCGCATTATCGACAGGGGCGAAATTGTAACCCCCGAAACTTATCTTGTTCTCAAATCGTTGAAAGTTGAGTACGAAAAGAGGAAAGGTTCACTGCAACAATCTACAATAGTTGTTGTCGGGGAAATAATTATCATCCTCAGTCTCATTAGTTTATTCTTCCTGTACATTTATTTGTTCAGACCACGTCTTTTCGACAATTTCAGCAATTTACTGTTCATATCGCTGCTCATTATAATGGTTGTTGCGCTGGCAAGTTTTACCATTCAGTTCACTTCGTTTAGTGTCTACATGGTTCCTTTTGCCCTGCTACCCATCATTATTCGTGTTTTCTTCGATTCCAGAACTGCGCTTTTTGCGCACATTATCACGATGCTAATTATTTCGTTCATTGTCGACAATTCTTTCCAATTTATTCTTTTGCAAGTTACCATCGGAATGGTTGCCGTTTCGAGCCTGAAAGACATGACGCAACGTTCGCAGTTGGCACAAACCGCCTTATACATATTCCTGAGCTATACTTTCATTTATCTGGCTTATGAATTTGTTTCGGAAGGCGAAATTCAACGCATTCACTGGAATCCAATCATTTCATTTGGAATCAGCAGCTTCTTCTTGCTTTTTGCATACGTTTTAATTTACATTTTCGAAAAAATATTTGGGTTAATTTCAAGTATCACGCTCGTTGAGCTTACCAATATCAACAGTGATTTAATGATGAGATTTGCCGAACTTGCCCCCGGTACTTTCCAGCACACATTACAAGTTTCCAATTTGGCCACCGAGGCTGCAAAAAAAATCAATGCCAACAGCTTGCTTGTCCGTACAGGAGCCTTGTATCACGATATTGGAAAAATGAAACATCCTGAATTATTTACCGAGAATCAGATGGGCGGCACCAATCCACTTTCCGAAATGGAATACGAAGAAGCTGCGCGTATTGTAATTAACCATGTAACGGATGGTATTGAAATTGCAAAGAAAAGCAGACTACCGGAACAAATCATCAATTTCATTTCCACACATCATGGAACCGGAAAGACAAAGTATTTTTACAATTCATTTATCAATGCTTATCCCGACAGAAAGCCAAATGAAGAAGCATTTACCTACCCCGGACCATTACCAAACACGAAAGAAACGGCCATTTTAATGATGGCAGATGGAGTGGAAGCTCGTTCGAGAAGCCTAGCTATTTACACCGAAGATAGCATTAACGAAATGGTCGAAAGCATGATAGACGGACAAATTGCCGATGGGCAGTTTAAAGAAGCTCCGATAACTTTCCGCGATGTAGAAACCGTAAAAACGGTGTTTAAGGAAAAAATTAAAAACATTTACCACACCAGAATTGTATATCCTGAAGTAAAGAAACTGGAAGAATAGAAATATTTTATAAAACAAAAGCGGGCAAATTCAAAATTTGCCCGCTTTTGTTTTATTCCATTTTATAAACAATATCTTTCACCCATTCAGCCCATTCAGTCTGACTTTTGGTTTTATCAAACGTCTGCCACGAAATTGGCTCTCCGATGCGGATTGTAAAATGATTGCCTCGCTGCTTAAACATTTCATCCACCAAATACATCATTTCCACATTAAATTTCAAACCTAAAAATTTGCGCAGATTGGCCAGATTATAGAAAAAATTAGAATTTCGTCCTTTAAAATAAATCGGCACAATATCACGGTGATGTTGAACAGCTTTGCTTACGAAATTTTTCTTCCATTCCAAATCAACAATTTTCCCTTTTATTTTTCGGGAGCACATTCCAGCCGGGAAAGTAATCAAATGATCGTCCGACTCATACAACTTTTGCATCATTTCGGCATGACTTTTACTCTGAGCCCCAACTTTGTTCACAGGAACAAACATTTCTTTCATTGGGTGCAAGTTCATCAATAAATCATTCGAAAAAAACTTAACTTTTCCGTCGTATTTTTTCCCAATTGTATAACCTATTGCAATTCCATCCAATCCTCCCAAAGGGTGATTGCTAACGAAAATATATTTTCCATCTTTAGGTGGAAGATTTTCCTCTCCTTCCACATTTGTCGTGATATTAAGAAAATTAAATGCACCTTCGATAAAATCAAGATTCTTTAAATCAGGATTTTCTCTGAAATACAAGTTAAAATCTTCTTCGTGAACAATCCGACGCAAATAATTCACTATAAATTTAGGTATCTTGGTTTTGGGTGCTTTATGTTTAAGCACCGCGTCAACATCAATTTTTACAATATTCGATTCGCTCATTTTAAATTTAAATTGAAACGTTGCAAAAGTACAAAAAAGCAATCTAATCTGAAACAGATCATTTCGAGCTTGTTTTTCGCATCAAAACACACTAATTGAAATTTTTCCCCCACTTTATCCCTATTTCATTCAATTAAAAACATATCATATCATAAATCTCTAATTTAAAGTAATATATAAAAAGTGAACATAAGTAAAATCATTGTTGAAAACCTGTTGATAACAACAAAAATTTATCAATTTACACCAAAACAAGGTGTTGATAATTTTTCGTGGTGAAATGTGGGGAATTTGAAATATATTCTTTAATTTTACCGTTGAAAAAATGTATCCATAAAAACATGTCAACATTTATAGGTAAATACGATGCGAAAGCCGATGTAAAAGGACGGATTTTTATCCCTTCCAGCTACCGGAAACTCTTGCCAGATGGTGAGCGTGAGCGTGTTGTCATGCAAAAAGACCCTGAAAACGATTGCTTGATTATTTATCCCGAAAGCGTTTGGAATTCTAAACTAAACGATTTTAAATCGAAATTAGATGAATGGAATTCCACCGACCAGCTCCTTCTCATGCAATTTGTATCCGAAGCCGAATGGTTGGATATCGATTCACAAGGACGGGTTTTGATTTCAAAAAAACATTTACAGCAGATTGGAATTGAGAATTCGGAGGTAATGTTTGTTGGAATGATCGATCGTTTTGCAGTTTGGAGTAAAGCACGATACGAACAGGCAAAAATGTCGGCAGCCGATTTTGCTTCGCTACTCAGAGAAAGAATGTTGAAAAAGGAAACTGCATCAAACAACTGATCGAAAAAAAATGACAGAACCAGCATATCACATACCAGCATTGCTTTCCGAAACGGTTGATGGACTAAACATAAAACCGGACGGGATTTATGTGGACGTAACCTTTGGTGGCGGTGGGCACTCGAAAGAAATTCTTTCCAGATTAAACAAAAATGGAAAACTAATTGCTTTCGATCAGGATGAAGATGCGATAAAAAATGCTTTGAACGATCCCCGATTTATTTTCGTAAGAAGCAACTTCCGGTATTTGAAAAACTTTCTCCGCTATCACAATATCGATAAAGTAGATGGAATTTTAGGCGATTTAGGTGTTTCATTTCACCATTTCGACGAGGCCGATCGAGGTTTTTCATTTCGTTTCGATGGCGATTTGGACATGAGAATGAACAAAAAATCGCCACTAACGGCAGCAGTAATACTCAACACCTATCCTGAGGAACAACTGGCCGATGTTTTTTATTTGTATGGAGAATTACACAATTCGCGCAAAATAGCAAGAACGATTGTAAACACACGGTCGGCAAAACCATTTGACAAAGTAAATTCGTTTATCGATGTTCTGAAACCTTTTTTTGCAAGAGAAAAAGAGAAGAAAGACATGGCCAAGGTTTTTCAGTCCTTACGAATTGAGGTAAACAAGGAAATGGATGTTCTTAAAGAACTTTTGGAGCAATGTGTAGAAGTTTTGAATCCCGGAGGTCGATTATCCATTCTCACTTATCATTCTTTGGAAGACCGATTGGTAAAAAATTTCTTTCGAAGCGGAAATTTCGAAGGAAAATTGGAAAAAGATTTTTACGGTAATATTATTTCGAAACTAAAAACAATAAACAACAAAGTAATTGTAGCCGACGAAGCCGAAGTTGAACGAAACCCCAGAGCCCGAAGCGCAAAACTGAGAATTGCCGAGTTAAAAGAAACTGAGTGAGCAAATTACTACGCAACAACAAACAAAATTTGAAATAAAGATGTCATGGTTTAAGAAAATTGCGGATGCGATAAAGGGAAGCGACGATTTTTCCGATATCAAATCGAGTACAGTTAGGGATATTCTGAATGGCAATATTCTTACGAAAAAGGTATTCCAGAAACAATACGGATTGCTTGTCATGATTGCCTGCTTGATGTTTCTGTATGTCGACAACCGATTTTACTGCGAAACTCAACTGGCAAAAGAAATAACACTAAAAAAGAAAATACAAGACGTAAAATACGAGTCACTGACCATAAAAGCAGAATTAATGGAAATAAGCCGACAATCGAATGTATTGAAAATGGTCAGAGAAAGAGGAATTAACCTTCAGGAAACATCAACCCCACCTATTGTAATAGAAGAACCGAAAAAAGAATAAATGGCAGACGCTCGTAAAAATATTGTCCTTCGCTTTGGCATTGTGTACACAATCATATGCCTGTCATTTCTCGCCGTCATTTACAAAATTATTGTTATCCAATTCGTTGAACGTGACAACTGGATGGCTTTAGCCGCTCAAAGCATCAAAACCAACATTACCGTTAAACCGAACAGAGGCAATATTCTTGCTTGCGACGGACGATTGATGGCAAGTTCGATTCCGACATACTATGTCTACCTCGACTTGCGCGTTCCCGCATTACACGAAAAAGAAGGAAAACTGTTTAAGCAAAATATCGATTCGGTATCAATGTATCTATCGGCTTTTTTTAAAGACAGAACTGCTTACGAATACAAAACAGCAATAACAAAGGCTTACAAAAGCGGAAAAGGAGAGTTTCAACTCATCCCACGAAGAATATCATATGCCGAACTGAAGGAAATGAAAACTTTCCCGTTGTTCCGGTTAGGCAGAAACAAAAGCGGACTGATAACAAAAGAACAGTTTAGAAGAGTAAAACCGTTTGGTTCACTGGCTTCGCGGACAATTGGCGACATCTATGCAGATGAATCCAAAGGAGGAAAAAATGGAATCGAATTATTCTTCAACAAAGAATTGCTCGGCACACCAGGAGTTTCCATTCGCCAGAAAGTGGCAAACAGCTACATGGAAACCGTTCAGGTGGAACCTGTCGACGGCATGGACATTACTACCACCATCGATATTAACCTACAGGACATTGCTGAGAAAGCATTATTGGATAGTTTAAAATCGTTCGATGCAGCTTCCGGTTACGTCGTACTCATGGAAGTTCATTCCGGCGAAGTGAAAGCCATTGTAAATATGCAGCAAAATGCCGACAAATCGTATTCGGAAAGTAAAAACGGAGTAGTTTCCGATATGGTGGAACCCGGTTCTACTTTTAAAGTAGCATCGCTTATGGTTGCTCTCGACGATGGAAGAGTAAAAATTACCGACTCGGTGGACACCGGGAACGGGCTTTATTCATTTGGAAGCGCAATAATGCGAGATCACAACGCAAATCATGGCGGTTACGGAAAAATATCGGTCGCAAATGCCATACATGCTTCTTCTAACATAGGAATATCGAAAGTAATTGTAAAAGCTTACGGCAATAATCCGTCGGAATTTGTAGATCGACTTCATGATATGAAGCTTAACGAACCGCTAAATTTGGAAATTCCGGGAACAGCAACTCCGCAAATTCGTCATCCAAAGGACAAGTCGAGATATTGGTCGGCAACGACTTTGCCATGGATGTCAATTGGCTACGAGACGGAAATTCCACCGATATATACATTGACATTTTACAATGCCATTGCAAATAACGGCAAGATGATTAAACCATTTTTTGTAAAATCGATTAGCAAAAATGGTCAGATAATAAAGACATTTACAACAGAAACAATCAAAGAGTCTATTTGTAAACCGACCACACTTCGCGATATAAAAGAAGTATTACCCGGAGTAATTGAAGGAAAATTAGGAACTGCGCAAAATATGAAATCGAAATACGTGCGTATTGCAGGAAAAACAGGAACAGCACAAATTTCGAAGGGAGCATTGGGTTATAAATCGGGAGGAAAAACACACCAAGTTTCGTTCTGCGGATATTTTCCGGCCGACGATCCTCAATATTCCTGCATTGTAGTCATTCGCGAGCCAAGAATCGGCTACCCATCCGGAGGAAAAATGGCGGGATCAGTATTCAAAAATGTGGCGGAAAGAGTTATGGCTCTAAAATCGAACAGAGGCCCGAATAGCCTCGACAACGACTCAACAATCAAAGTCCCTGGAGATCCTTATTTAAAATCAGGAAATTACAAATCATTGAAAACGGTAATGTCCGACTTACAATTACCACTTCCGGCATTCCCGACCGATTGGATAAAATCATTTGCTACTGAAAAGAAAATAGAAGTTGAACCTGTAGAAATTCAGAGCAAAAAAGTTCCCGACTTAAAAGGAATGGGAGCAAAAGATGCCGTTTATCTGGCTGAGAGCCTCGGACTATATGTCAGAGTTGAAGGTCGTGGAAAAGTAATTTCTCAAAACATAGCTCCAGGCACATTAGCAAAAAAAGGAAGCATACTCTCAATTAATTTACAATAATTTATCCTCAAAGATGGAAAAGATATTATCCGACATATTAAAAAACATTGTTCTGCTTAGCACATCGGGAAACATAGAAACAAAAATCAGTTCGATTCAGTTTGATTCCAGAAAAGTAGAAGCAGGTTGCGCTTTTGTTGCCGTAAAAGGGACGGAATCCGACGGACATCAATATATCGGCATGGCAATCGAAAAAGGTGCAGTTGCCATTATTTGCGAGGAAATGCCTTCCACATTAAACGAAAGCACAACTTATATTAAGGTTGCAAGTAGTTCGGATGCTTTGGGAAAAATGGCATCGGCATGGTTCGGCTTCCCTTCATCACAATTGACATTGGTTGGTGTAACCGGAACAAATGGAAAAACGACAATTGCGACTTTGCTTTATCAGCTTTTTCGCGAACTTGGCTATAAAGCCGGATTATTATCAACTGTCCGTAATTACATCGATGACACCGCTATTGAAGCGACACACACAACGCCCGACGCATTGGCCTTAAACGAATTGTTAGCAAAAATGGTAGACGCAGGCTGCGAATACGCATTTATGGAAGTTAGCTCTCACTCGGTGGATCAACGCAGAATAGCCGGATTGGAGTTCGATGGGGCTATTTTCACCAATATTACCCGCGACCATATCGATTACCACCAAACTTTCGAAAACTATTTGAAAGCAAAAAAACGCTTTTTCGACGAATTATCGGAAAACGCTTTTGCCCTTACGAATGTGGACGACAAAAACGGAATGGTAATGCTCCAGAATTCGAAAGCAAAAAAATATAGCTACTCACTTCGCACTATTGCCGACTTCAAAACAAAAATTTTGGAACACAGTTTCGAAGGAATGCTGCTCAACATGAACGATAGAGAAGTGAATGTATCGTTTATTGGACGTTTCAATGCAAGCAATTTGTCGGCAGTTTATGGCGCAGCCGTACTCCTTGGGCAAAATGAGCTGGAAGTTTTGCGAATTATCAGCGCACTGCATTCTGTTTCAGGAAGATTCGAAACCTTACATTCTCCAGCAGGCTATACTGCAATTGTGGACTATGCTCACACTCCCGATGCCCTCAACAATGTAATCGGAACTATCAATCAAATATTGCAGGGCAACGGAAGACTAATTACCGTAGTTGGCTGCGGTGGCAATCGCGACAAAGGGAAACGTCCGATGATGGCGCGCGAAGCTGTTAACGGAAGTTGGAAAGCCATTCTTACGTCCGATAATCCACGTTTTGAAGAACCTCAAGACATTTTGAACGACA
>JBBIID010000077.1:0-10528 GCA_037446675.1 Paludibacter sp. | reverse complement strand
TTTGGTCCGGGAAATCCAGATTTATTGACGATTCTTGGAGATAAAAAACTCGCTGAGGCCGATGTGATTTTCTACGACGATTTACTTGATAAGAATTTTCTTGAAAAATATAAAGCTGAAAAAATATATGTCGGGAAACGAAAGGACAAACACAGTTTCGAACAGGCGGAAATCAATAAGCTACTTCTGTCTGCTGCCAAAACGGGTAAAAAGGTGGTTCGACTCAAAGGTGGCGATCCAATGATTTTTGCACACGGACGGGAAGAAATTGATTACCTGCAAAGCAATTTTGTAGAAACAGAAGTCGTTCCGGGCATTTCGGCAGGAATTGCCGCGGCCGCACTTACAAAAATTCCGCTAACTCATCGCTCTGTTTCAGCTTCGGTTGCTTTTGTTACAGGACATTCGGACACAACGAAACTGCCCAAAACCGACACTGTGGTGATATACATGGGCGGTTCTAACATTCGCAGCATTGCAAAAAATGCGATTCACTCCGGTAGAAATCCTGAAACGCCGGTTCTGTTAGTTTCAAGTGTTTCTACTCCGAAACAACAGGAATTTTATAGTACGTTGAATGAATTGAGTCAATCCGAAGAAAAATATCCAACTCCGGTAGTAATAATTGTTGGCGAGGTAGTTGCGCTCAAAGATAAGCCAAACTTAGAGATTAGAAAAAACAAATACCTGATTACAGGAACTTCCACGGAGCATTTCAAACAGTTAGGTGATATTGTTCATCAGCCGCTGATCGAAATTCAACCAATTTTTCCAAATCTGGAGCTCGAAACAGCACTGAAAAGTTTGAATAATCTTGATTGGTTGATTTTTACAAGCCGATACAGCGTTCAGTTCTTTTTCGAAACGCTTGAAACGCAAGGAAAAGATGTGCGAATATTGAGCAATTTAAAAATAGCTTCGGTAGGAAAAATAACAAGTCAGGAACTCCGAAAATACGGCATTATTCCCGATTTGCAACCCGAAGATGAATCTTCGGAAGGGCTGCTGAATTCGTTCCAAACGAATAAAATACAGCCTTCAAAAGTGTTGATCCCTCGTTCTGACATCGGATTGGCGGTGTTGCCAGAAGGTTTAAAGTCACTTGGCTTTAATGTCCAAACTATAAGCATGTATTACAATGTTTTTCCTGAAAAACTTCAACCGATTGATTTGTCGACGATTTCTCATATCGTCTTTTCGTCTCCATCGTGCGTCACCAATTTTTTGAAACTTTACGGCGCATTCCCAATCGACAAAGAATTTATATTCAGAGGAAAAGAAACAGAAAAGAGATTTAACGAGCTAAACCGAATAAATTCAACTGCAAAAATCAATTAAATTATGGCATTTACATACGATTTTAAAAGATTCCGCCCTTACCGTATTGACCCGGAAACCCGAAATAAGTTTGCTGAAGTAAAAGTGCAAGCTCAGGATTTTATCTATCCGTATTTTGTGGTGGAGGGCGAAGGTGTCGAGCAACCCATCAGTTCGATGAAAGGAATCTCCCGTTTGTCTATCGATCTTTTACTTGCCGACCTAGAAGAAACTATCCGGCTTGGCATTAATAAGATACTGCTTTTCGGAGTTATCGAAAATGAACTGAAAACCGAAAACGGAGCTGTTGGATACGACGAGGATGCATTAGTGTGTCGTGCCGTGAAGGCTGTAAAGCAAAAATTTCCCGATGTAATTGTAATCACTGATGTCTGCTTATGCGAATATACTTCGCACGGTCATTGTGGTTTGTTACACGGAAATCACATTGACAATGACAGTACATTGCCACTGCTGGCGCAAATGGCGTTGGTTCATGCAAAAGCGGGAGCTGATTTTGTAGCACCTTCGGCCATGATGGACGGACAAATTGCTGCCATCAGACAAATACTGGACGAAAACAATTTAGATACCAAAACGCTGGCGTATTCCGCTAAATATTCATCGAATTTTTACGGACCGTTCAGAGATGCCGCAGGTTCGGCACCAAGTTTTGGCGACCGCAAAACCTATCAAATGGATTATCGAACCATATATCAGGGAATTGACGAAATTGAAGCCGATATAGAAGAAGGTGCAGATTGGGTGATGGTGAAACCCGCTTTGAGTTATCTGGATATTATTCTGCGAGCAAAATCACGTTTTCCTGAAGTTCCAATGGTGGCTTATCAGGTTTCTGGCGAATATGCTTTACTCAAAAACGGAGCTGAGGCCGGACTTATCAACGAAGAACAAGGCTTTTTGGAATCGCTCACAGCCATTAAGCGTGCCGGAGCAAATTTTATCATTAGTTATTATGCAAAGGATTTTGTCAGAAAAGGCTTATAACGAAGCCGTAAAATTTATTCCCGGAGGCGTGAACAGTCCGGTTCGGGCGTTGCGCAGTGTGGGTGAAGCACCACTGTTTGTTTCGAAAGCCGACGGAGCAAGCTTCATGGATGTGGACGGAAACGAGTTTATTGACTTTTGTCTTTCGTGGGGCGTGTTTATAGCGGGGCATAATCATCCCAAAGTGCGCGAAGCAGTAACTTCAGCCATTGAGAACGGAACAAGCTATGGCATTCCTACTATTTTGGAAACTAATCTGGCTCGTAAAATTGTGGATGCTGTTCCGTCAGTAGAAAAAGTCCGATTTGTGAGTTCTGGTACGGAAGCTGTGATGAGTGCTATCCGTTTAGCTCGTGCTTTTACACAAAAGAATATTATTATAAAATTCGATGGAAATTATCACGGTCATGCCGATCATTTGCTCGTTGCAGCTGGTTCGGGAGTAGCGCAGTTGTCCGGCAGTTCGTCCGCAGGTGTTCCGGCAAATTTTACAAAATACACCATCAGTATTCCTTATAACGATACACAGGCTGTTGCGGAAGTCTTTCAAAAACACGGAAACGACATTGCAGCCATTATTCTCGAACCTGTGGCAGCCAACATGGGCTTAGTAGTTTCTTCTTCGGAATTTCTAAATTTTATTCGTGAAATAACACAGGCAAACAAAGCCTTGCTTATTTTCGATGAAGTTATTACAGGTTTTCGGTTAGGAATTTCGGGGGCACAAGGTCTCTTGGGTTTTACGCCGGATTTATCTACATTTGGTAAAATCGTAGGAGGTGGGTTTCCTGCGGCTGCTTTTGGAGGCCGAGCAGAAATCATGGAGTTACTAGCTCCCAACGGGCCGGTATATCAGGCCGGAACACTGTCGGGCAATCCGATTGCTATGACAGCGGGAATTCATACGTTGGAATTGCTAAGTCAGGCGGATTTTTATACGAAGTTGCAGCAAAAGAGCGATGACTTTATTACAGAACTAAAAAATATCATTCAGGATAAAAGCATTGTGCTCAATCACATTGGTTCTATGTTTACGCTTTTCTTTTCCGATCATGAGATTCGAAATTTCGAAGATGTGAAAAATAGTAATACAGACATGTTTGCTAAATTTTTCAGAGAATTGCTCAAAGAAAATATTTATTTCTCACCATCTCCTTTCGAAGCTTGTTTTATTTCGGCAGCACACACCGACAAGCAGCTTGAAAAAACGCTCTCAGTTATAAAAAAGATATTAAATAGATTATAAAAAAATCAGCATATCATTTGATTCTGATACGCTGATTTTTTTTATTTATTGTTTCATGATTTCCTGTTGATGGCGAACCGATTCTTCGTGAATGGCCACCAAAACGGTTTTCATAAACTCAGCATCCATTCCCATTTGTTCTGCCTGTGTAATGCGGTTATGAAGAATTTCGTCGTAACGTTGAGTTTGCAAGATTGGCATGTTGTGCTCTTTTTTGTATTGTCCAATTTCTCGTGAAACCCTCATACGACGTGCTAGAAGCTCTAATAAGCTATTGTCCAGTTCGTCGATTTGTCGGCGAAGTGCCGAAAGGTTTTCTGTTGTTTGGTTGGTATCACGAATCACCAATGTATTCATGATAAAATCGAGTACATCAGGAGTTACTTGTTGTGCAGCGTCGCTCCATGCTTTTTCTGGGTTGCAGTGAGATTCCACAATTAATCCATCAAAATTTAAATCCATAGCTTGCTGACAAAGTGGTGCTATCAATTCCCTGCGACCACCAATGTGGCTTGGATCGCAAACGATCGGAAGATTTGGAATCTGACGTTTTAACTCAATAGGAATGTGCCATTGAGGTAAATTACGGTAGATTTTTTTATCGTACGAACTGAATCCACGATGAATAGCTCCAATTTTTCGAATTCCTGCATTGTAAATTCGCTGAATGGCACCAATCCATAAGTCTAAATCCGGATTTACAGGATTTTTAATCAGTACCGGAATATCCATTCCTTCAAGTGCATCAGCAACTTCCTGCACCGCAAAAGGATTGGCAGAGGTGCGCGCTCCCACCCAAAGAATATCTACATCGTAAGCCAACGCATCGCGAACATGAGCAGCTGTAGCTACTTCCACGGCCGTATACATTCCCAGCTCTTCTTTTACCCTCTTCAACCACGGCAAAGCTGTAACTCCATTTCCTTCGAAACCTCCCGGTTTGGTACGTGGTTTCCAAATTCCGGCACGGAAAATTTTCACGCCTTTGGCTGCCAGCTGACGGGCTGTTTCCATTACTTGTTCTTCTGTCTCGGCACTACAAGGTCCGGCAATCAATAATGGACGTTTGGCATCCACTCCCGGCAATAAAATTGATTCTAATTCCATATGTTTGAGTTCGTAAAGTTTTATAAGTTTATAAAGTTCTTAAAGTTTATAAAGTTTGAAAGTTCATAAAGTAGTGTTACTGATTAACCAATCACTAATTAACTAATCAACTAATCGCTTTAATTCTTTCTAATGCCTCTCCCAGCATTTTATCGTTGGCACATAGCGAAATTCTGATATATTTTTCGCCTTTATTGCCGAAAATAAATCCCGGCGTGATAAATACTTTGGCATCGTACAATATTTTGTCGGCTAATTCACCGCTGTCTTTATAAGTGTCCGGAATTTTTCCCCAAAGGAACATTCCTACTTGTTTTGGGTCGAAAGTGCAATCCAAAACGTTCATGATTTCTTCGGCTAAATGGCGGCGATTGCGATATAATTCGATATTCATTTCGCGATGCCATTCTTCCGAGTTGTTTAATGCAGCCACGGCAGCAACCTGCATCGGTTTGAATTGTCCGCTGTCGATATTACTTTTTACTTTCAGTATCCATTGAACAAATTGCGCATTCGACGCGAGCACTCCCATACGCCAACCCGGCATATTGTGCGATTTACTCATCGAATTCAGTTCAATACAAATATCTTTTGCACCTTCCACTTGCAAAATGCTCAATCGATTTTCGTTCAGAATAAAACTGTACGGATTGTCGTTGCAAATCACAATTCCGTGTTTTTTTCCAAAAGCTACGAGTTTTTCAAATAATTCCGGTGTGGCGGAAGCGCCCGTTGGCATATTCGGATAATTGACCCACATGAGTTTAACATTGCTCAAATCCATTTGTTCAAGAGCGTCAAAATCGGGTTGCCAATTTTTCGATTCCACTAAATCGTACGTAATTACATTGGCCTGAACCAAGTTACTAACCGACGAATAAGTTGGATAACCGGGATTCGGAACCAATACGCCGTCGCCGGGATTCAGAAATGCCATGGAAATATGCAAAATACCTTCTTTCGAACCAATGAGCGGTTGCACTTCGTTGGCAGGATTCAATTCCACATTAAACCAACGTTTGTACCAATCGGCAAATGCTTTTCTAAGTTCAGGAATTCCTACGTAGGGTTGATATCCGTGTGTGTTGGCTTCGGCAGCTGATTTTGACAGTGCTTCTACAGTTTCGGCAGATGGCGGAAGATCGGGACTTCCCACGCCCAGACTGATAACGTTCAGTCCGCGGGCATTCATTTCGGCTACCTCCTTCAGTTTGGTTGAAAAATAATACTCCGATACGGAATTGAGCCTTTCGGCAGGTATAATGGGTTTCATATATAATGGTTGAATTATTTCTTTTAAATTTCAGGTGTCGGACATTCAGGATATTCGCCCAGATTTTTTAGTTCGTTGATTAATGGCTTGATCGCTATTAATGATTGTTTGTAGCGTTCATGATCGTCAAATTTGAAATCGACATGGAACTGATATTCCCATTCGCGACCAACAATGGGCAACGATTGAATTTTGGTAAGGTTGATTCCGTAAAACGAGAAAACAGACAATACTTTAGACAAACTTCCTTCGGCATGAGGCAATGTGAAAACGATAGAAGCTTTATTTATTACTTCGTTTTTCTGAATTTCCTCCACCATCCATTCGTTTCCGAAAATAAGAAAGCGGGTGAAATTGTGTTTGTTTGTTTCTATTTCTTTTGCCAGAATATTTAGTCCGTAGATTTCAGCAGCGCGTGTACTACAAATGGCAGCTGTCCCTAACATGTTTTTATCGGCAATGTCGCGGGCGGCAAGAGCTGTATCTTCGTGCTCCACTATTTTTACTCCGGGCATTGTGTCAATAAAGTTACCGCATTGCATAAGTGCGATTGGGTGCGACTGAATTTCCTTAATGTCGTGGATCGTTTGTCCGGGCAATGCCGCAAAACAATGAGAAATTCTCAGTTTGTGTTCGCCAGCAATTTGATATTTATGCTCGCGAAGTAATTCGTAGTTGGGTAACAAACTTCCTGCAATCGTGTTTTCGATAGCCATAATGCCTAACACATTCGGGTCCTTTTTCAATGTTTTAAAAATGTCGCGAAAGGTATTGCAGGGGATTATTTCGACTTCTTCTCCTTTGAAAAACTGTTCGGCCGCAATGCCGTGATACGCACCGTTTCCTCCTTGAATTGCTACTTTTTTCATTTTTTACAATCTTTTCTTTATGAAAAAATCCTGCTCGTTTTTTCGAGCAGGATTTTCATATATGTTCAATCTTATAGTTTGTTTTTTACATAAATAATTCCTGCTCTCACCTCGTAAAGTAAAAGTAAAAATAAAAATATGTAAAAAATCGATTTGCCATTTCTAAATTTCGTCTCTTGTAAGACGCTGCAAAAGTAATATTTATTTTATGAAATACAACCAATTTGATAAAAAAATGTTCGAAATAATACCAAATTATTATATGAGTTGCATTTTATAGCGTTTTCTTATAAACTTCAAATAGCGGTTAAACCATAGGAATGCAAACTTTTCGGTTACAATCCGGATTATTTCCCAAATGTTTTACACGCACCTTTACTTCATAGATTTCTTTTAGCAATTCTTCTGTAATGGTTTCATCTGCATGTCCGGTTCTGGAAATATTACCGGCATGAACAATCGCGACATCGGCATTGCACATAAAAGCATGATCGGGCGAGTGCGTTGCCATAATAATTCCCAATGCATTGTTTTTTAGTTGGTTCACCTGTTGAATAACCTTGATTTGATTCCCAAAATCGAGGCTGGAAGTAGGCTCGTCCATAATCAGGAAGGATGGTTGTTGTGCTAAAGCACGGGCTATAATCACCATTTGTTGCTCGCCACCACTGAGTTGCGTGAAAATGCGGTTTTGCAAATGACGAATGTTGAGCACATCCATACATTCTTCGGCAATAAGTTTGTCCTTTTTGCCGGGCGAAGAAAAAACGGGCAAATGAGCCGTTCGCCCAAACAGCACAACTTCTTTTACTAAATATGGAAACGGGAGCGAACGTGCTTGCGGAATATAAGCCACTTTACGGGCAAAACTTTTACGATCCCAATCGGCTACGCTTTTCCCATCCAACAAAACTGTTCCCGAAAGTGGTTTCAGAACTCCGAGCAATGTTTTGAACAACGTGGTTTTTCCGGCTCCATTCTTACCCAAAATACAAATTATTTGCCCGGTATCAATTTTAAAATTTACATTTTTCAATACCGTGTGATTTGTGTAGCCAATGTTTGTATTTTGTAATTCGAACTGCATAATTTACCATGATTTTTTTGTTGAACGAGCCAGAAAAACAAGAAATAAAGGTGCTCCGATGAGCGAAATAAGTATCCCAAGCGGTATTTCTAGCGAAGAAGCCGAGCGCGCTATGTTATCTACAATCAGCATAAAAATGCTTCCCGAAAGAAATGCCGTTGGTAACATTACTTTATGGTCGGGTCCTACCAAAAAACGCGCAAAATGCGGAATAATCAACCCGACCCAACCGATTAGCCCCGAGACACAAACAACTGAAGCTGTAATGAGCGAAGCTGATGTAATAACGATAATTCGTAAACGTGTTGTGTTGATACCAAGCGTTTTGGCTTCATCTTCGCCAAACGAAAGTACATTCATTCGCCAACCAAGAAGCAATAACGGTGTAATTCCGACGACTATTAACGGGATGATTGTTTTTAATTCGTCCAAATCAATTCCGGCCAAGCTTCCCATTAACCAGAAAGTAATATCCGGCAATTTTGTATCGCTGTCTGCCAGATATTTCATGAGTGAAATCAAAGCATTGAAAATAGCTCCGGTCACCATTCCCGAGAGCACGAGCATTAGTATTTTGTCATGGTTTTTCCCTACAATTCGTCCCACGAGCAGAGCTAAAAACACCGCTAACAATCCAAATCCGAAAGCCATTAACTGAATTCCGATAAGTGGCAATGATAAAATAATTGCTAACGATGCGCCAAATCCGGCTCCCGAGCTTACACCCAAAATGTCGGGACTAACCATGGGATTGCGAAACATTCCCTGATACGACGCGCCTGCCACCGATAAAGTTCCACCCACAAGGATTGCTCCGATAATTCGTGGCAAACGCACATTCAACAGGATAGTAGGTAGCGACTCGTCGGAATAATTGCGGGTGAAAATGTAACCGAGAAGATCGTTGATCGACAGAGGATAACGCCCCACAGTTAATGAAAATAGCAGTGTGATAATTAATAATACTGTTAATCCCGATACGATTATCCAATTCGATTTTCCGGTCATTCTTTAGGAAAAATAGATTTTTTGAGACAATTATTTAAACCGTTCATCGGAACGAAGTTTTTCTGTAGGAAGATCTTTGTTTTTCTCCAGCCAACCAATCTTCACATCGAAGCGATTGTCGTATCGCGGATAGAATGGTTTTATGTCGATAAGCGGCGTTCCATCCAGCATGTCAACTTGCTCGATGTGCAAAATATTTCCTTCTACCCGAATGAGTTTCACCGTCGAAGTTCCAATTGCATTTGGCCGTTTGGGAGCTTTGCAGGCAAAAATTCCACGTTCTTCGGTGTCCATGAAAGGGACGACCACCAATTTGTGTCCTTCAATTTTGTGAAAATGATAAAGTAAAGTAAGGTGAGAAAATCCTTCAATATCTTTTAATCCTTCGGCATATTCCGGCAATAATTCAATATATCCGCGTATACCTTCCGCAGCTATTGGTTGAATGGGCATGTTGTTCACATCCTTGTGAGGAGTGTGTATGATGCCGATAGGGTGTATTGTAATTGGTTCCATAATTCTAAAAATAGAGAGTGTATCAAAAGCAAGAAAAACACAAATTACACAAATAATTACAAATCGTAATAGATTGTATTTCTGTAAGACACAAAACAAACTATCAATTTTGTTTGTGAAAAATTTGCATAATTTGCGTTCAAAAATCTCTTTCTATACACTTTTTGTTTAAGTTGATTAATCGACAGCTACAATAACTGCCGAAGCTTTTACAATAGCATTCACTTCCTTTCCTACGGCTAATTCGAGTGCAGCAACAGAAGTTTTCGTGATAACGGCTGTAATTGTATGTCCACCGCCCAAATCAACGGCCACCTCGTCGTTGATTGCTCCTTCAATGATACTGGATATTTTTCCTGTAAAAATGTTTCGGGCACTAACTTTAGTTACACCAACTCCGATAATTACATTGGAGGATTTGATTAGCGCGTAAGCTGGCGTTCCAACGTTAAGATCGAGGCTTTTCACGGCACCATTTGTTATGACCGATACGATTTTTGCACCACCGGGTAGACTGATAGTAACTTCAGCGTTAATAGCTCCCTCGGAAATGGAACTAACCGTTCCTTTCAACTGATTTCTTGTACTTAGTTTCATTTTAATGATTATAAATTAAATAGTTAAACATATTTTTGTTAATATCCGCCTAAATATACGTTATCTCTTATTAAAAACAATAGAAGAAAAACGTTAATTCACATTTTGTCGATAATTTCCCCTGAACGTAGTTTTTGGCGTAACTGCATAATCTGAGCGTCCAGCTCTTCCAGTTTGCTAAGATTATTTTTTTCTTCGGTGGTTGTTTCAATCAATTTGGAGATACCACCATTTTTTATTACCAGACGTTGAGTTGCCATTAGTGCCAAAATTGGATCGTGAGTCGCCATTAGGATAATTTTTTCGTTTTTGACGAGTAATTGCAGTGCTTTTTTGCGATCGATACCCGCATTTTCTATTTCATCGATTAATACCACAGGAGAAGTACTGAGCAATGCCGTGTCGGCAATCATCAACGCTCGCGATTGTCCTCCTGAAAGTGCTGTGAGTGGCGTTTCCTCCGTAAAGCTTTCGCCTGCAAGTTCGTTCGCTTGTGATAT
>JBBIID010000076.1:0-10530 GCA_037446675.1 Paludibacter sp. | reverse complement strand
ACATCAATCCCTTCAAAGTCGATACGATTATTCAGAAGGTTGAAAAGTCCTTCTTTTGCAAAATCGGTTGTGGGTCTGGCCGTAATGTTGCTTGGTGCTGAAATTCTTCTTCCTTTATATTTTCCGCTAATTATCCTCATGCTTTACATCTCCACAAATGAAAGTTTGTTTATATATTTTTTGAGAAGTTCTTTTATTTCATCTTTCGAACCTAAATTATAAATTTGAGTTTGCAGTGTCTCGTTATCGAGCGATAGCTTCTCAAAAATATTTAAGGTGAAATAAACAAAATCTTCCGGAGTTGAATATGAATAACTATTTATCAACTCAATATTGTTGTTTTTAAATACGATTATATCGATGGCATTGTTCCTTGCCAGCACATGCAATGAATCTTTCTCGTAATTCTTTAATTTTTCGGAAAGAAGTTCATCCAAATGATGCGTTACTTTTACTTCTGGATAGAGTTTTCTCATTGCATTGTAAAAGTGTAAAGGAATGGCAGATATCAGCGTATTCTTAGGGTATTCCAATACACTGAAAATTATTTTCTCGTTTTTTTCTTTTTCTCGCTCGAAGTGGAGAAAATCGCTGGCGGTTGCTTCTTCAAAAAATTCAGTCGGGATAAGCGTGTAAACATCCGATTCGCAAATTAGACGGATGTTCTTAAATGCCAGTTGCGATTCAGGCTCGTTTGAAACAGTTTTGTAAATGGCTTGCTCGGTAGCGGCCAAAACCGGATTTTTTATTTCTTTTTTTGAGAGGAGTTTTTCCGATTCATCATAAACATAAAAAGAAAATCCATCCGAGTGAAATCGGATGGATAAACTATAATTGTTGTTGTGTGTAAGTTCGGAAGCTTTTTCCATCATTATTTTTTTTGAAAAGGCTGTAAAACAACCCTACAAAATTTTATTCCCAGTTTCCTGCGTTGTTGTTAGGTTCTGTAACCGAACCAACTTTTAGACCGGCAAACTTATCTAATTTTTCCTGCAAGTCGATTGCATTAAGCATTTCCTGATGATCTAAGTCAAAAAGATATGTTTTGTAAAGAGCTGATGCTTCGAAAAGAGGAATTCTAATTCCAGTACCGTTTACAAAATTGTTGTCTACTTTTAACTCGAATTTCTCGTTGTTTGAGAAAGGAATAATCGCCAACTGGTTAATCGTTTCTGGAGTATATTCGGTTGGGAAGATGGCTTTGAGCATATTTACATAGGCTGTGTCGCGACGGAAATTTTGAAGTCCGTTGTCAGCGATTTCTTTTGCATTTCCTTTGCGAACGATTTTTACTGCCGCAGCTTCGGTTAACCCTGCTTCAAGTTGAGCATCGGTAAGAGCTCCTTCTTTCATAACCATTTTTTTCTTTGCGTTCTGAACGAAAGTGATTAACGAATCGAAATCAGCTGTAAAATGTCCTTTTTGATCTTTAAATTCGAGCTCTACTTTTCTAATATCGATCAAACGTTGAATAACTGCTTTTTCACGGGTGTTTTTTGCTTCTTCGAAACGAATCGGCGTCATGACACTCATGATGCAAAAATATGCCAACAAAACGATGGATAAAGAAAGCAAAACTTTGATAATTGTTTTCATGCGAATATTCTTATTTTTTTATTAAACTTTCAGTGTGAAACGATTAAATATTGGTAGTTGAATTTTTATAAACTTTTTTCAGTCTGCAAATTTAGAAAAGAAAATCCAATACACCACTTTTATATACTCTTTTTTATCTCTTTTTTATTAAATTTTTGCCAATTATGTTTGGAGATGTGTTTTTGCCCTTTTTTTATTAAGGATTTTAGGTCAGCTTTAATTTGTGTCGTATATTTGCATTATCAATTGTTTAATCTCTTTAATTCTGTTTATTTAACGAACTTTCATTCATTCAGAGTTGTAATAGTTCTGTGTGTTATGAGTTTGTTTTTTCAGTGAACTGAAATTGTTACTAGTATGGCAACCATTAGCTCCCAATATCTTAAATTTCTTCGTCATTATCCTGCTTTTTTTACGTATGATGAGCGAAAGGAAATCCGTTCAATTATAGGTCGATTCTATGATTTGTATTCTCCTGAGGGTAAAGAGCCGGGCAGGTCGATTGCCGACAGAATCAATATTGTAGAAATTGTGTTGGAAGAAATTGGACTAGGGAAGGCTGCAGTGTTGAGTATTTTATTCTACGAATTGGTTCAGAAAAAACAGCTTGCCGTTGAGGAAATAGAAAAGAAATTTCAAACGCCAATTTCTCCAATTGTATCGGGCATGCTTCGCGTTGGAGAGCTTTATGCTCGTAATGCTTCGCTCGAAACAGAAAATTTCCGGAAACTATTTTTAACTTTTGCCGAAGACGTTCGTGTTATTCTGATCATTATTGCCGAGCATCTTCACATTATGCGAACGTTGGATGCTTTCCCTGAAGAAAACAGACAGAACATTGCGCGCGAAGCTTCATTTTTGTATGCTCCGTTAGCTCATCGTATGGGATTGTATTCTATCAAAACCGAACTGGAAGATTTGTCGTTGAAGCATACGAACAGGGAAATTTATAAGGAAATAGCGCGAAAATTGAATGAAACAAAACGTTCGCGCGATCAGTATATTTCTGAATTTATTTCGCCACTCAAAGCTAAAATGCAAGAGTTGGGGTGCGAATTCGAAATGAAGGGACGTACCAAATCGATCAATTCTATTTATTCGAAAATAAAAAAACAAAATACAGCTTTCGAAAATATATACGATTTATTTGCGATTCGTATCATTTTCGATGTTCCTTACGAAAAAGAAAAAGCGGTCTGTTGGCAGGCCTATTCCATTATTGCCGACATGTATCAGCCGAATCCGAAACGGTTGCGCGATTGGCTTTCTATTCCTAAATCGAATGGTTACGAGAGTTTGCATACTACGGTGATGGGGCCTGAGGGAAAATGGGTGGAGGTGCAAATCCGAACGGTGCGCATGGATGAAGTAGCCGAAAAAGGGTTGGCAGCTCACTGGAAGTACAAAGGCATAAAAAGTGAATCGGGGATGGATGAATGGTTGAAAAACATTCGCGAAATTCTTGAAAATCCGGAATTGAATGCTGTCGATTTTATGGACGAGTTCAAGTTGAACTTGTACGATAAAGAAGTTTTTGTTTTCACTCCCAATGGTGATCTTCATAAGCTGCCCAAAGGCGCTACGGCTCTCGATTTCGCTTTTTCCATTCACTCTAATCTAGGAACCAGATGTGTTGGTGCAAAAGTGAATGGCAAAAATGTGACGATAAAATATGTGTTGAATAACGGCGATCAGGTAGAAGTGCTTACTTCGCCAACTCAGAAACCGACACAAGCTTGGCTTAATGTTGTGACCACATCAAAAGCCAAAAATAAAATTCGTCAGGCGCTGAAAGAAGTTGAGTTTAAAGATGCCGAAATTGGTCGTGAAACTCTTGTTCGACGATTTAAAAACTGGAAAATAGATCTGGATGATGGAAAAATTTCTCGTCTTGCCAAAAAGAAAGGATTCAAAACCGTAAGCGATTTTTATCAGGAAATTGCGCACGAAAAACTGGATATGCACGTCGTAAGGGATGGTTATCTGGATCTTGATAAATCGGCTGTCAGCGACCAATTGGAGCCTAGAAGTGCAGAATCTTTTTCTAAAGAGCCGGAAGCGGTACTTGGTTCGGGAAAAGAAGATGTGTTGATTATCGGGTCGGATTTGAAAGGAGTTGATTTTAAACTTGCAAAATGTTGTAATCCGATTTACGGAGATGATGTTTTTGGTTTTGTTGCGGTAGCAGGCGGTATAAAAATTCATCGTACCGACTGTCCGAATGCACCACAAATGATTGCCCGTTTTGGTTACCGAATTGTAAAGGCGCGCTGGTCGGGCAAGTCGGTTGGTTCGCAATATCCGATTACGTTGAGAATCGTAGGGCATGATGATATTGGAATTGTAACCAATATTACGTCGCTTATTTCAAAAGAAAAAAACATATCGCTCCGTTCTATCTCGGTTGACTCCAATGCCGGACTGTTTCAGGGAAATCTCACCATTATGGTTGGCGATACAAACGAACTCGAAGGTATTGTAAAAAAAATACAATTAATAAAAGGAGTGAAGAATGTTTCACGCTCATAAAGCAAAATAAAAGAAAGAAAGTCTTCAATGGTTGTTTTGACCGTTGAAGACTTTTTGTTTTTTTTGCGAAATGAGGTTCTTTTAAGTGCAATATAATTAATCAAAGATCTATTTATTGTTTTCTGAATCAGTTGTATTACTTTTGTAGTCTTCAATCAATAAAAAAATAAAATTATGTTTTCAGGAATAATAGAAGAGGCTGCTGAGGTCGTAGGATTAGTAAAAGATAAAGAAAATCTGCATATTACAATGAAATGCTCGTTTACCAATGAGCTGAAAATAGATCAGAGTGTGGCGCATAACGGCGTGTGTTTGACAGTGGTTTCCATGATTGACGATACTTATACCGTTACTGCCATTAGCGAAACATTGCAACGCTCAAACTTAGGTTTGCTGGAGCCGGGAAGCAAAGTGAATCTTGAACGGAGCATGCTCATGAATGGACGTTTGGATGGTCATATCGTTCAGGGACATGTTGATCAAACTGCTGTTTGCACCGAAGTGAAAGAGGCGGAGGGAAGCTGGTATTTTACTTTTGAATATCCTTTCGATAAAGAAATGGCTAAACGTGGCTACATGACGGTTGATAAAGGTTCGGTAACTGTGAATGGAGTGAGCCTCACCGTTTGCAATCCGACAAACAATAGCTTTCAGGTAGCTATAATTCCTTATACTCACGAACATACCAATTTTCATCAAATAAAAGAAGGTACTGTTGTGAACCTTGAATTCGATATAATTGGCAAGTACGTGAGCAAAATGATGTCCTTTTAATTGCAAAATGCACTTTTTTTGAAATACATCAAACTATAAGCTCTTTGTTTTTGTTAGACTTTCGAAGAGTTAGTTTAATCTGTATGAAGAAGTTGAAAAAGCAAATTAAGGAATCGTTTTTTAATCCCGTGTTTCATTTATTTCCGTTACTATTATTTTTGGTGGTGGATGATTTTTTTGGGATGAATACTGCCTGGAAAATAACTTTTCCGGTGGCTGTAGCTCTTGTTTTGTACGTTTACTACATTTACAACCGGATTTTTGCGTGGCATGCGGTATTCACCGGGTTGTTTGTGGCAATTTCGCTTATTACCGGCTCTGAACTTCTTTTTACGATGCCACCGCAGATTAAATCACATGTTTTCGAAGTAGTTACATTTGTATTTTTCTTTTTGTTTGTTGTTTTTCGAGTTCCGCTAAAATCTTTGATTTCCAAATATATGTCGAAGTTGGTTCCGATGACGAACAACTTCGACGAAATGTATAAATTCATTTTAGGAATTGCGCTGATTTTGTCGTTCTACATTTCAATCCATCTTTATTTAGGGTATCGTCCGGACGAAAATTCTTTCGCCTACCAACGGGTTTTGCAGTATTTTTATGTAGGATTATTGGTGTTTTTCAGTGTGTATGAAATTTTCAGAGTGCAGTATGTGCGTTCGAGGCTTTTGCACGAAGAATGGTGGCCAATTGTGAGCGATCAGGGCAAGATTATCGGAACAATAGAACATCGAACAAGCTTGTTCGACGATAATAAATATATGCATCCGGTAGTTCGGGTGTTGCTGGTCGATAAGGGGCGGGTTTTGCTGCAAAAGAGGACGGAAAACAATGTTATTCATCCCGGACTATGGGATACGGCCATATCCAATCACGTAAAAGTGGGTGAAACCATTGAACAATGTGTTGACCGTACAGCCAAAGAAAGGTATATGCTTGATAAGTTCAAATACATGCACTTATCTAACTACACACTGGAAGTGAAGAACGAATTTCATTATACCTTCCTTTTTATTAGTTGTCAATTGCTTGAAATAAAACCAAATCCTGCCTTT
Organism: Paludibacter sp.; assembly: GCA_037446675.1. GTDB lineage: Bacteria > Bacteroidota > Bacteroidia > Bacteroidales > Paludibacteraceae > Paludibacter. Next base: position 4,576 of record JBBIID010000076.1, on the reverse strand, counting down.
ATCGATCAGACCAAATGGTGGACCCAACATCAAATAGAAGACAACCTCGAAGCAGGAATATTTTCCGAAAACTTTAAGATTGAGTATGACTTACTGAAAAGGAGTGGACTTTTGGATACCGGAAAGTGCGATTGTAACTGTCATTTGAAAGAAGTGATATACAGTCAGGCGAATGCAATGTTATAAGCCGAGGAAACTATTTTTTTGTTTTCAGCGAGAGAATATGAATTGTTACTCCAATTGCAATGGACAATAGTAACAGTTGCAAATACCATTTCCCGTTTAATAGATAGATACTGTAGAGAATGGATGCCCAAAGCATTGAAATTGATACGATTTTTACCCGCAAAGGTATCGATTTGTTTTCTCTGTAATCCCGAATATATTTTCCGAAAATTTTATTGCTCAGCAGCCAGTCGTGAAGCCTTGGTGAACTTCGTGCAAATAAATATGCCGATAACAAAACAAATGGGGTAGTGGGAAGTAGCGGAAGGAATGCTCCTATAAAACCTAAGGCCAGGCTTACAACTCCCAGGATAATTAAAATTACTTTCACCTAAATCACTTAATAAGTTTATAATGTTGGTTAAAGAATAAATGTCAGCAAACTCCAAAAGGTTTTGCTGACATTTAAATTAATTTTCGCCCATTGCTTTTTTAAACATTTTCTGAGCAAGATTATGATCCACTTTGCCACAAGGCCCGGTGATACAGCCGCCTTCGCAAGCCATTACTTCGATAAAGTTGCCCGGCGCTTTTCCTTTTGCATAAGCCCGCAGCAGACCGATATTCTTTTTGTTGATATTTGATACCTGAACCGGTTTTACACCCAGTTGAGGATACATTTGCGCAACTGCCGATATAACACCTCCCGCTCTTGCAAATCCTCGTCCCGGCATTGGAGCGCAGGTGACATCGCCATCGAGTGTTTTCATTTCTATTGACAATCCGGTAAAAATAGAATCCAGCTCCTCAAATGTAAGTATGTAATCGATCATTTCGTTGTCGGCCACTTCTTTTCTTTTTCCTACGCACGGGCCAATGAAAACGATTTTGGCATCCGGATATTTTTGTTTAGCCATTTGAGCGGTGTAGTACATAGGCGACTTGGTATGCGAAACGTACGGTTTCATTTCGTTCAGGTGTTTGTTTACCAATTCAACGTACGAAGGACAGCAGGAAGTTGTCATAAATTGTTGTCCGCTTTCCAGTTTTTCCTGAAGTTCGGCTCCTTCGAGCTCGGTTGTTTCCATAGCCCCGTAAGCAACTTCTATTGCATCGGTAAAGCCAATCTGGCAAACGGCTTCGGCAATTTCGGTTATGGTGTTGGGAAATTGCGATTGCACCGATGGTGCCATAATTGCAACCAATTGTTCTCCTCTTTTAAGCGAAGCAAAAATGTCGAAAACCTGTGAAACTTCGAAAATAGATCCGAATGGGCAGGCGTTAATACATTTCCCGCAGTAAATACATTTGCTTTCGTCTATTTGCTCTATTCCGTTTTCGTCTTTCTGAATTGCTTTTACCGGACAAGCTTCTTCGCACGGAATTGGAATGTAAACAATGGAATGATATGGGCAGGCTTCTTTACATATTCCGCAGTTTATACACTTGCTGTGATCGATATGTGCCTGTCCGTTTTCCATGAAACTGATAGCATCTTTCGGGCAGTTCATATAGCAGGAGCGCGCCACACAACCTTTACACAGGTTGGTAACTACGTAGTTTGTTTTTACGCAGGCAGTACAAGCTTCGTCAACTACCGTAAGTATACTTTTGCTCTTTTCTTTTCTGTTGAGCGAATTTTCGGCGTAAACCGATAGTGGAGTTAATTCATCTTCTTCGTCGCTGATACTGTAACCCAAAATAGGTAACATTTTGTATTTAAGAACAGCGCGTTCTTTGTGGATACAACATCTTCCTCTGGCTTGTACATTTTTTGGCGACATTTTTATTGGTAACCGGTCAATTTCCGTTATTAATGTGCCTTCCTTGTGCATCCTGACGAGTTTTGACATTAATTCCCGTCGTATAATTAGTGTGTTGTTTACAAATGCCATAGTTTCTGTTTAAATTAGTTTATTGTTTTGGGGCTGCAAAGGTAGTTATTTTTCGAATTATGGAAATAATTCTTTAATCAAAATCGAATCACTTTTAAGCCGCCCTATGAAATTGTAAGCTGCGTAAATATAATTCAAATAATTCAATAATTTATGTTCGTTTTAAAAAGGAATTTCAATTCGGAGGCAGGATAAAAGAATAAGTTTTTTCGGAAAAAAGAAACGTAAAATGCTGTTTTGATAACGAAATTTTGAATAGAATGGCGTGAAATGGTTGCTTAAACGAAAAAAGGCCGCCCAATTAGGCGACCTCTTTTATGTTTGTAGGCGAAAAGTGATTACATCATTACTTTCGAAATGCGTGTTCCGATTTTTACCAATACCACTCCGTGAGCAGCTACTTGTATACTGTTCAACCCCTCAATCGTAGCCTGAGAAACTAACCGTTGGCCGATTGTGTTGAATACTTCTACCGATTCGCCAGCTTTAGCCGAGAATTGGATAGTACCGTTGTATACTAAGATATTCTGTTGTTCTTTTATTTCGTTCAAGTCGGTACTCAAATTTCTCAGAACAATGATATTGTCCAATTGATAGGTTGTGGTAAGAGCATTTGTTCCATCTCCGGTATATTCGAACACTAAAAATTTTACTCCGCTATATGCCGACAAATCGAGTGTTTCGGAAGTAAATGCAGCAGCATACCCGCTTGTTGGGCTAGAAGCATCTATCGATTTCACTTCTGTTTTAGTTCCATCTAGAGTCATTACATATGCTTTCAGTGTAGTGCCTGCTTTTGCATATCCGGCTAACCAATCAAACTTTACATTGTTTTTTACAATTTGATCAATATTAATGGCTGGAGAAATCAATAAAGATTTTTGAGCACCTGTTCCACTAAATGCTGTCATTTGAGCATATTGGTTCGAATTAAATAATTTAACTTCCCACGAATTTGCTCCTGCTATATTTAGTTTTTTCCAATTTGTAGGCATTGCGGGACCTACTTCTGTAGGAGTTTCGAAAGTTTCGTTTAATTCTGAAACAGGCGAACTTGCATCCAGACCGTAAGGATTTGTGGGGTCGACTGCCATACCAGTCAGCGTTTTTGTAACTTCGCTAGCTCCAGTACTTGCCACGGTAAGTGTTGCTGTATGTGTACCCACTGCCGTTGGTTTATAAGTGATGGTTATTTCTGAATTGCTTACAGTTCCTCCCGATTGAGAAAGACTACCTGTGTTTAATTCGAACATGTCTGCATCTGTTCCGCTTAACGACAAAGAGATATTTGCGGTTAAATTTGTTCCACTTACATTAATTGTTTCTGTAGCTGTTTCGTTTACATTTGCTTCCATTGTTGGAACTTCAACCTCAGTAACCAAAATGGTTGGAGTTGGAGTGGAAGTCGCAGGAATTGAACCTAATGAAGTGGTCGTACTCCATGAACCTGTCAAGGAAGTAATCGAATTATTATTAACATCCCGAATCTCTACTTTATTTATACTTGTTCCGGTTGGACAAACAATTGAAAATGCGCCCGTAGACAAAGTGGTGGATGTGGCAGAAACCAAAACTGACCCGTTGAATGCCAAAGCAACATATTTAGAGCTGTTGTCGTAAGTGTTTAAGCCGGAAAAAGTGCCGGATAGAGTATATGAATTCGTGATTGCGGTTGAACTGGGCAAAGTTATCGTTTGATAATTTGACGAATAGCCCGTCCCAAGTCGATCTCTGTATGAGGCTATTGTTGCATTGTTATTTCCTCTCTGGTAAATAATCCAAAAAGTAGTGGAGGTTGTTGGAGCACCCGGTGCTTGTGGTCCTGAACTGTAAGAAGTCGATGTTACAAATGTTTGACTTGCCTGATCCCAGCAATTGTATTGGTTACTTCCATTGTATAACCTGTATCTTACATCATTGCCCGAGTAACCCGAAAGAGTCATTAATACGGCACTTTCAGAGGTTGCAGTGCTTATGTCTACGTGCGTTGGTCTGAGTGTTGCAGTTGCACTAACTGCATTTGCCATGTTGAAAGCTCCGGATAAAAATAGAATGAAAACTAAAATCACTGACTTCAACAAAGTAATTTTCTTCATGTTGATAAATTTTTTAAAAAGTTTATATTCGTAATTATTTGTTTTTTTAAGATTCATGCTGCAAATGTAAAGGTTGGATTTTAAGTTATTCACCCAATTGTATTAAAATACAATTACAAAGCAGAAATTAAAAAAACATATCAACATTCGGAGCTAAATATGTGTCAGTAAGCGTACAAAAGTGTTACAGGCGTTTTTCCAATTCATAGGGTAGCGTAATAAAAATTGCTGATGAAACATAAATACATCTATAACAACCAAACTATTCGAAAATGTTTTGCGGGTAAATAAAATAATGTGAGAAACAAAACGTCCACCTGAGTCAGACGGAGCATTTGTAAACGTACAAATTGTCCACTTGGGTCAGGCGGAGCATTTGTAAGCGAACAAAACGCCCACTTGGGTCAGACGGAGAGTTTG
>JBBIID010000075.1:0-10613 GCA_037446675.1 Paludibacter sp. | reverse complement strand
GAATGGTTGAAAACGCCGGAAGAAATGGGTCGGATTTTTGCCTATGTGCCCGAAGCTCTCGATAATTCGTTGGAAATTGCCGAAAAAATAGAATTTTTCGACATCGATTCCGGTGCCATGATGCCTGTTTTCCCAATTCCTGAAGAATTTGGAACGGAGCAACAATATCGAGAAAAATATACCGAAGCGATGCTTCACGAAGAATTTGGAGACGGTTTTGATCGATTAGGCGGATACAATAAAGCTATTCGTGTAAAGCTCGAAGCCGATTATTTGCGCGAGCTGACACTGAAAGGAGCAAAAGTTCGTTATGGTGAAAATATAGATCCGGAAACCATGGAGCGCATCGAATTTGAGCTTCATGTAATGAAAACGATGGGATTTCCGGGTTACTTTCTTATTGTTCAGGATTTTATTTCTGCAGCTCGTGGTATGGGCGTTTCTGTTGGTCCCGGACGTGGTTCGGCGGCAGGTTCAGTAGTTGCTTATTGTCTTCGAATTACGGATATTGATCCTTTAAGGTACGACTTGCTTTTCGAGCGTTTCCTCAACCCGGATCGTATTTCTATGCCCGATATTGATATCGACTTTGATGATGATGGACGCGGACAGGTTTTGCGCTGGGTGACCGAAAAATACGGGAAAGAGCGTGTGGCGCACATTATCACTTATGGAACGATGGCGACCAAATCGTCGATAAAAGACGTTGCTCGTGTTCAACGTTTGCCGCTTGCCGAAGCCGACCGTTTGACGAAACTCATTCCCGATAAATTTCCGGAAGATCCGACAACCGGAAAAGCACCGAAAGTCAATATTGCGAATTGTGTAAAATTTGTTCCCGAACTTCAAATTGCTCGCAATTCATCAGATACAAACCTCGCCAGCACCCTTCGTTACGCCGAAATGCTGGAAGGAACGGTTCGACAAACCGGTGTTCATGCCTGTGGCGTTATCATTGGTGCGGACGACTTAACCAATCTGGTTCCGTTAAGCACGGCAACCGACAAAGAAACCAGTGAAGAAATGCTGGTAACGCAATACGAAGGTTCTGTAATCGAAGAGATTGGATTGATAAAAATGGACTTCTTAGGACTAAAAACATTGTCCATTATAAAAGAAGCTCTTTCAAACATAAAAAAATCGAAAGGAATTGATCTCGATATTGATGCAATTCCAATTGATGACAAAAAAACATACGAACTTTTCAGCAAGGGACTTACGGTCGGTACTTTCCAGTTTGAGTCGGCCGGCATGCAAAAGCACCTGGTCAACCTTCAGCCTACGCAGTTCGAAGATTTGATCGCGATGAATGCGTTGTATCGTCCCGGTCCGATGCAATATATTCCTCAATTCGTAAACCGCAAACACGGTCGCGAGAAGATCGAATATCCATTCCCTGAAATGGAAAAACGTTTGCATGACACTTATGGAATTACGGTTTATCAGGAACAGGTCATGCTTCTGAGTCGCGATCTTGCCGGTTTTACCCGCGGTCAGTCCGACGAGTTGCGTAAAGCAATGGGTAAAAAGCTTATCGACAAGATGGAAGCTTTGAAAGTGAAGTTCATGGATGGCTGTCAAAAAAACGGATTCGGACCAAAAGAAAAACTGGAACAAATCTGGAGCGACTGGGCGGAATTTGCGAAATATGCTTTCAATAAATCGCACGCCACCTGTTATTCGTGGATTGCTTATCAAACAGCCTTCCTGAAAGCGCATTATCCGGCAGAGTTTATGGCTGCCAACTTAACGCGTAATAAAGATGATATTACAGAGGTTGGAAAATTCATGGACGAATGTAAAAACCTCGGCATGAATGTTCTCGGACCTGATGTGAACGAAAGTGATTTGACATTTACCGTAAACAAAGATGGAAATATTCGCTTTGGTTTGGGAGGTGTGAAAGGTGTAGGCGAGGGGGCTGTTTTGGCTATTGTGGAAGAACGAAATAAAAATGGAAGATACAAAAGTGTTTTCGATTTTGTAGAACGCGTAAATCTCACAGCCTGCAACAAACGTGCAATTGAAAGTCTTGCCTTGTCGGGTGCATTCGATGAATTTACTGACGTAAAACGCGAGCAATTTTTTGTAGAAAACAGCAAAAGCGAATTGGTGTTGGAAACTATTCTGCGTTACGGCAATAAATATCAATCGGATATGGCGATGAGCCAGAACTCGTTGTTTGGCGGATTTGATTCTGTAGAAATTTCTAAACCTGAAATTCCATATGCGCCCGAATGGTCGCCACTGGAAAAGCTAAACAAAGAACGTGATTTGATTGGAATGTATCTTTCGGCGCACCCATTAGATGAATATGAGTTCGAAATAAACCATATTTGCAATACAACCACCGTGGATTTGAAGGATTTGCCTAATCTTTTGGGAAAACCGTTGAAGATTGGTGGCATGGTTACCGGATTCCGCCATGGAACATCAAAAGCAGGAAATCCGTATGGAATTTTTACGCTCGAAGATTATGCGGGAGCTTTCGAGTTTGCTTTGTTCGGGAAAAACTATATCGAGTTCAGCAAATTTATGATCAAAGATTTATATCTTTACATCAATGCAATCGTTCAGGAAAGAGGGGCTGATTATAAGTATTCCAAGCCATCCGACCCGAATGTTCCAAAAGAACTCGAACTCAAGATTCAGAAAATCGAAGTTTTCTCGGACATTAAAGATAAGTTGGTGAATACATTGACGCTGAATATCCCGATTCAACAACTTTCGTCGGATTTTGCAGTGGAGTTGTCCGATATGCTGCTAAAAAACAGGGGGAGTGTGAATTTGTACATTCAGGTGTTGGACGAAAATTCTCCCAACAAGGTTATGCTGTTTTCCCGCCAGCACAGGATACAGGTAAACAGCGATGTTTATCATTTGCTGAAACATGCGAAAAGTCAGGAAATGCTGGATTTTCAGGTGCATTAAACTTATTTCTCGATATAGATTTTATTAATAGCGATATAAAACAAAAAATATAAACCATATCAGCTTTTTGCTGTTTTATGTGGACTTATTGGAAACAATTTAAAACTTTAATATTATGGCTTTAGAATTTACTGATGCAAACATCAAGGAATTTATCAACAGTGGCAAACCGGTAGTAATCGACTTTTGGGCAGAATGGTGTGGACCATGCCGCATGGTAGGACCAGCTGTTGAAGAATTGGCAAAAGAATACGACGGAAAAGTAATTATAGGAAAAATGGACGTGGACGAAAATGTAGACACTCCTAACGAATTCGGAGTAAGAAACATTCCAACTATCTTATTCTTTAAAGATGGCCAATTAGTTGACAAACAAATCGGTGCAACCCAGAAATCGGTTTTGGCTAATAAAGTAGAGGCTTTACTATAAAATTTGAGTTGCAAGTTACGAGGAGACAAGGAAACTGTCTGCCGTCTGTTGATTGTTGTCTTTCGACCTTTGACCTTCGACTTTTGACTTATAGCTTGTAACTGCTTAAAGTTTGAGATAATAATCTTTAGCCAGTAACGTGAATTCAGGAGAATAATGATGCCTTTCGTTGGATTCTATCGTCAGTTTCGACTCAATTGCAGAGCTGGGAGTAAGGCTGAATTCCAACAATAATCTTTTGGGATTTGCATTTGGCTTCGGATAAACAACTACTTTTTTACGGCAATACAAATTGATATTGTTAGCAAAATCAACACATTGCAGACCTTCATTTACAGGCAGAATCAGACAGATTCTGCCTGTTTCTTTTAAAAGCTGTTTTGCTGTAGTCAACAAACTTTCATGAGAAAGCGTATCGGTATGGCGGGCAGTTGTTCTGGCTTCTTCCGGTGCTTTTAATGAATTGACAAAATAAGGAGGATTGGAAACAATTAAGTCGTATTTTGTCGCACAGGTTTCCGAAAATTGCTGTAAAGAATTTTCATGAAGAGCAATTCTGTTAGCCCACGGAGAATTTGAACAGTTTTCTTTTGCTTGCAAAATTGCATTCGTGTCTATGTCGATTGCATCAATCAGCGCGATTGATCTTTGTGCCAGCATTAGCGCGATTAATCCTGAACCCGTTCCAATATCCAGAATAGTGTTGGCATTCTCTACAGAAGTCCATGCTCCTAACAAAACACCATCAATCCCCACTTTCATCGCACATTTGTCGTGAAAAACGGTGAATTGCTTAAAACTAAAATATGGATTTGGCATAGAAATACTTTATCTTCTTCCTGAACTTGCCGGAGTTTCTGTCCTTCTCGATCCGCTTGATGGCGTGCTTTGGCGAGACGCTGGTTCTGCTTGTCGTGAAGGAGTTGGTTCGCTTCTGCGCGGAGTAGAGTATTGCTCACTTGTCGATCGACGCGGAGGCTGATAATTATTAGAATTTGGCGTACGCGAAGGTGGCGAACTCTGTCTCTGAGTTTGTTCGCTGCTCGGACGGCTGTATTCTCTGGTCGTTGGACGATAGCTGTTTCTCAAAATATTATCGGTAGCCGGTGTTCGCTGTATCGGTGTTGAGCGGTACTCGGATGACCTCAATCCCGAAGCTCCCGCAGGCAAACTTCGGGTGCTTGGAGTATTGTCGTATCCGCTTCTTTCATATCTTTTCGATTGAAGTCTGTTATTTTGTTCTGCGTTCAGAATCTTTTCAATATCAGCGTTTTTATTTTTCATTCGCTCCATGGCTTCACTTCGCGTGTTGGAAATCTGGCGTTCGCGAGCGTATTTCAAATTGATTTCGTAGAGTTGCCTGGCTTGTTCTTGCGAAAGATTTAATTCTTGCTGCAATTTTTCAGTTTGCTTAGCGGCCTCTTGCTCTGGCGTTCGCTGAGGCGTAGCAGAATTGTCCTGACCATAATTGGGCAAGACTAAAGAGAATGAAAAAATAATAACAAGAATAATTTTTACCAGTTTCATAAAACACATTGATTAATGCAACTGAAAATACAACAATGATTATGCCATAAAAAGTTAAAACTAGCAATTTTGTCTTTGATTTTCTGTGTTTTATCGAATTTGAGTTTTATTTATTGAAATCTCTCAACTTAATGTTGGTCAGCACTTTTTTGGTGTGAAGTGGAAAATCGCTGTTCATCATCCAACCGTAATACCCAATGTCATTTTTGAGCACGTCGGTTACTTTCTGTCCTTTGTATTTTCCAAAGTTAATCACTTCCTCGCCTTTGTCGTTGTATACCAACCTGCCTGCGAAATCCACATTGTTTGTTTGTGAAGTAAATTTCGACAAGTACTCCACATCATTTTTTAATTCTGGGTATCGATCGAGTTGAGCTTTCAATACTTCGTAAGTAGCCAACGTATCGGCTTCCGCTCCGTGAGCACCGATAAGATCCTTTTCGCAATAAAATTTATAGGCAGCCGCCAATGTTCGGGCTTCCATTTTGTGGAAAATAACCTGGACATCCACAAACTTCCGTTTCATCAAATCAATATCCACATCGGCACGAAGTAGCTCTTCAGCCAAAAGAGGAATGTCGAATCGGTTTGAATTATAACCGGCTAAATCGCAGCCTTCAATGTCTCGCACAATTTCTTTTGCCACGGCTTTAAAAGTCGGACAATTGGCAACATCTGCATCCGTAATTCCATGAATATCCGAAGCACCTTTAGGAATAGGCATTTCGGGATTAATACGAATGGTTTTGGTTTCTTCCCTGCCATTTGGAGATACTTTGTGGTAAGATATTTCCACTATGCGGTCGGAAACAATATTGGTACCTGTGGTTTCGAGGTCGAAAAATACGATTGGGTTTTTTAATTCAAGTTTCATTTTACAAAAGCTGTTCTTTGTATTCAAAAAATCAAGGTCTAAAGACTTTCGACCTTAGACCTTTTTTAAGTTTATTATTCAGGAACCGGTCTGTTCTCGATTCGGTTCTTTGTTTTCTTAGTCGTTGAGCAACATTGGCATCAACAACATCAAGATTTCCTCATTTTCTTCGTTTTCGAAAGGAAGAATCAATCCAGCGCGCGATGCATCCGACATTTCCATTACGATATCCGAAGCGTTGATATTTCCCAAAATCTCAATCAGGAAAGAAGATTTGAAACCGATTTTAATCGGATCTCCTTCGAATTGACAACTGATTGTTTCTTCTGCAGAAATAGAGAAATCAATATCCTGAGCAGAAATATGAATCTGATTGTTGTTGAATGCAAGCTTCACCAAATTGCTGGCCTGGTTCGCAAACACCGATACACGTTTCAACGCATTAAGCAAGGTAACTCTGTCGATAATGATTTTATAAGGATTCGCTTTCGGAATAACGCCATTGTAATTAGGGAAACGTCCCTCAACCTGACGGCAAATCATGGTGTAATTTGCCAGTTTGAAGTGTGCGTTTTTGTTGTCGAAACTGATTTCCACTTCGCCACTTTCTTTTGGCAGAATATTTTTAAGCATATTCGCTGGTTTTTTCGGCAAAATGAAGTTCACAGTTTCTTCCCCTTCGACTGAGGCCAAAGTGTAAGTTGTTTTATAGCGTACCAGTTTGTGAGCATCAGTCGCTACTAATGTCAGATTTTCAGCTGTAATATCAAAATAAATTCCGTTCATCACCGGACGCAATTCGTCGTCGGCTGTGCAGAATAAGGTTTTCGATATTCCTGATGACAATGTAGAAACAGGCAAACTCAATGTTTTTACCTCTTCTCCCAATTGCGGAAGTTTTGGGTATTCATCGCCGTTTTGACCAATGAAATTGTACGAACCATTAGCCGAAGTAATCACCATCGCAAGATTAGAATCGTTGATGTTGAAATTCAACGGCTGATCGGAAAACTCACGCAGCGTATCGAGCAACAATCGGGAAGCTACTGCCACTTTCCCGTTTCCTTCTGCCGTTTCCAGCTCCATTGACGTAATCAGCGTAGTTTCAATATCCGAAGCTGTCATGGTTAACGTGTTGCCTTCGAGTTGAAACAGAAAATTATCCAGAATCGGGAGTGAGTTCTTGTTGTTTATTACACGGCTGATGGCTTGCAAATGGCTCAATAAGTCGGTGCTTGAAACAATGAATTTCATATAGTTCGTATTTTATAAGTTACTTTTTTGAGAAATAATTTAGCAAATGTAATGAATATTTTAAACACTAGAAAATTCTCACTCAGTTTTTCGACAAAAAGTAAAGGCTCAGGATGTTGTCGTTTTGATTTGGGAATTTTTATGAAATATTTCTCGTAATGATGTTGTGTTTTTAAAATATTGTTCGTAGTTTTGCGAACAACAAACAATCAATATTTTAATCTTATGAATTGTTGCGAAAAAAATAATCAATCTTTTGACGAAGAACAACTTGCTCGCTTTGCCAAGGCAATGGGACACCCGATCAGAATCACCATTCTGCAATTTTTAGCATCAATGGATAGTTGTTATTTTGGAGACATTAACAACGAATTGCCAATTGCCAAAGCCACTGTTTCTCAACATTTGAAAGAATTGAAAGAAGCCGGGTTAATTCAGGGCGAAATTGAAACTCCAAAAGTAAAATACTGTATAAACCGTGAAAATTGGGAAAAGGCTCAGGCTTATTTCGATGCTTTTTTCGGTCAGATTATCGAGAAAAAAATCTGCTGCGATTAATTAAACAACATTCAAAAAAAATAACAGACTATGAACATTCAGGTACTAGGAACCGGCTGTCCGAAGTGCAAAGCACTTGAAAATGCCACTCTCGAAGTGATTACAAAAAGCGGAATTGATGCCACTGTAACGAAAGTCGACAACATCACCGAAATAATGAAATACACTATGACAACTCCTGCGCTTGTTATTGATGGAAAAGTGGTGTTAAAGGGACGAATCCCTTCTCAAAACGAATTACTTGAAATCATTACTAAATAAGAAAACTATGAAACGGTTATTGTCAATTGCGATTTTTTCAATATTAGTTCTGAATGTGTTTGCGGCTGCAAAAATTGAGGTGTACTATTTTCATTACACAAGACGTTGCGTTACCTGTCAGGCAGTAGAAACAGAATCACAAAAAATAATTTCGGCACTGTATGCAAAGGAATTGAAAGAGGGAAAAATCAAATTCACCTCGGTAAATCTTGACGAAAAGAGCAACAATGCGTTGGCAGATAAATGCAAAGCCGAAGGACAGGCACTTTTGGTGATTAGCGGGAAAAACAGAATTGATTTGACTGACGAAGGTTTTATGTATGCCACCAGCAAACAGGAGAAGCTAAAAGCCGCTTTGAAAAAGGCGATAGATCCGCTTTTGTAAAGACTTAATGATGTGATAATGTGTTGATGTGATGATGAGTTGATTTGAAAATTAGAAGATTAGAAGATCAGATGATTTGATAAATTGATTTATCTGTTTCGATTAAGTGATTTGTTAAGAATATGATTCTCCTATAATCTCTGATAACCTGTCAATTTTTAAATTTCTCCATCTTTAAATTAATATATTAGCACATCAGCACATTATCAAATTAAATATAAATGGACTTTTTACAAAGCATTTTAGAAAATTCTCAATATTCATTTCTGACGGCATTCGCGTTAGGGTTAATGACAGCGATAAGTCCCTGCCCTTTAGCCACTAACATTTCGGCTATCGGGTTTATTAGTCGTGATATAGAAAACAGAAAAAAGGTTTTCTATAATGGACTGGTTTACACGTTGGGACGAGCCGTTAGTTATAGCGGATTGGCGGTGCTTATCTTTTTGGGGACGAGTAAAATGTCGATTTCGAGACTTTTTCAGGGCTGGGGAGAAAAACTGATTGGTCCGATTCTGATAATAATTGGATTATTAATGCTGGATTTTATTAGAATTAATTTACCGGGTTTTACAAAGTTGACCGAAAAATTTGGGGAAAATGGCAAAAGAAGTTATCTGAACACATTTTTGCTGGGGGTGATCTTTGCTCTTGCCTTTTGTCCATACAGTGCCGTACTTTATTTTGCAATGCTTATCCCGATTACGGTAACGAGTGTAACCGGACTTTACCTACCGTTTATTTACGCACTTGCTACGGGATTGCCTGTTATATTATTTGCCTGGCTGCTGGCTTTCGCCATGGGTAGTGTAAGCAAGATATACGATCGGGTTAAAAGTTTTGAATTGTGGTTCAGACGAGTGGTTTCAGTCATGTTTATTATTGTGGGAATTTATTATCTTTTCATATCATTTTGAAAAGAATTAATAGAATTGAGTAATCATTTATGAATTTTTTATTGACAAAAAAATATAGGCTTTGGATTGATGCTGTGCTACTGCTTCTTTGGTATGCTATATATCATTTTCTTCAACCGATCACTGATTGGCTGACAGACGATGTATTAAGTTTGGCTAAAGGGAATCATTTTACCGAAGCTTTCAGATTTTTCATTTTCGAAGTTCCGAAAGTCATGTTGCTTTTGGTGCTGATCATTTTTCTAGTGGGGATTGTCAGGAGTTTTTTCACTGCCGAACGAACGCGTAAAGCACTGGAAGGAAAGAAAACATTTACTGGGAACATTATGGCAGCAACGCTCGGAATTTTAACTCCGTTCTGCTCCTGCTCGGCCATTCCGCTATTTTTAGGATTTGTAGAATCAGGAATCCCACTCGGCGTCACCTTGTCTTTTCTTATTGCCGCACCTATGATAAACGAAGTTGCCGTAATACTGCTTTACGGACTTTTCGGTTGGCAAACAGCTCTGATTTATGTTTTTACCGGACTTTTGGTGGCCATTATTGCCGGTTGGATTATCGGACGACTTAAACTTGAAAAATGGGTAGAGCCATGGGTTTACGAGATACAAAGTGGTGAGCAGGATGCCTATGGCGAAAAACTGACTTTCGAAACAAGAATAAAAATGGGCTTCGAAGCAGTAAAAGAAATCGTGGGGAAAGTGTGGTTATATGTTATTTTGGGTATTGCCGTCGGTGCGTTTGCTCACGGGTATATACCCGAAGATTTTATGGCTGCGCTGATGGGAAAATCAGCGTGGTATTCGGTTCCACTATCCATTCTTATAGGGATTCCGTTGTACTCGAATGCCGCCGGCATTGTTCCCATTGTTTCCGTGTTGATCGAAAAAGGAGCTTCGCTGGGTACAGCGTTGGCTTTTATGATGTCGGTCATAGGACTGTCGCTACCAGAAATGGTAATTTTACGAAAAGTGCTGAAACTTCCGATGATTTTTACTTTTGTCGGTGTTGTAGGAGTAGGCATTCTCATTGTTGGATATTTATTTAATTTTATTTTTTAAACTAAAATGAAAGTATTAATTCTTTGTACAGGAAACTCGTGTCGCAGCCAAATGGCTCACGGCTTTCTTCAATCTTTTGATTCTCAGATTACAGTTTGCTCGGCAGGTACACAAGCGAGCGGAAAACTCAATGAAAAAGCGGTAAAAGTCATGGCCGAAGCCGGTATTGATATCAGCCATCACACTTCCGATTCTGTGGACAAATATCTCGGCGAAGAATGGGATTATGTAATTACCGTTTGTGGTGGAGCTAATGAAGCTTGTCCTGCGTTTATCGGCAAGGTAAAACATCGTCTCCATATTGGTTTCGACGATCCGAGTCATGCAGTTGGCACCGATGAATTTATCTGGAGCGAATTCGTTCGCGTTCGCGATGAAATAAAAGACGGTTTTTATAAATTTTATGTAGAACAAA
>JBBIID010000074.1:9087-10632 GCA_037446675.1 Paludibacter sp. | reverse complement strand
CCTATTTTTACCAATACCACTCCGCGGGCTGCTACCGGAATGCTGTTCAATCCCTCTACGGTTGTTTGAGAAATTAATCGCTGACCGACAGCATTGAATACTTCTACCGATTCGCCGGCTATAGCGGTGAATTTGATTTTGCCGTATTCAACTGAGATATTTTTATTTAACGCTGTTTTATCTACATCAGTTGTAAATCCTGAATTTTGTGGATTTGGAGTAATAACTTCAAAGTCTAAACCAATATTAGGAGTAAATTTATAAGCACCAGCAGTTAGGATGCGAGATGCCGAAGTAGTATTTGATAAATTTACAGTTGCGCTTCCCCACACAGGAGTTGCAGTTGAGCCAAAAGGTACATAATCAACAAAATTTACATTTCCGGTAATAGAAGCTAAGGTTGCATCTATTGCTTGCCCGGCCGAAGTTGAATATAGAATTACCTTTCCTGCAGATCCACTCATATTTACTGTACCAGTTGCATCCGGAATCGGAAGAGTTGCACCCACAGCTCCTCCCGATGCTCCTTGGATCAAGAAATATCTTTTCCCGGCAATCGAAGTTGAAGCTGGAATTGTAATAATATTTGTAGATGTCCCGGTTCCTGTATTAGAAAGATATTGAATACTCCATCCACTAATATCAACAGAAGTTTCTGTATTGTTATAAAGCTCAATAAAGTCATTCTGATAAGTAGCTCCTGAGTTACCACCTCCGCCATACACTTCTGTGATAATCACATCGGGCATTGTGATAGGAAGCGAAGCACTTCCTGTTAGAGTACGGGTTACATCAGTAGCTCCTGTGCTCGACAGTGTCAAGGTAGCCGAATGACTTCCCGCTGCCGTAGGAGTATATTTTATTGTTATTTCGGTATTCGAAACTGTTCCTCCGGTTTGTGCAATCTCATTATTGCTCAACTCAAATAGATCTGCATCTGTTCCTGTGATTGCCAATGTTATATTTGCATTAAGATTCTCACCACTCACTGTTATTGTTTGTGTATTGTTTGAACCAACAATAGCCTCAAAGTTGGGAACTGTTACTTCGGCTACTGTAACTGCTGGAGTATTTGCAGCAGGAGCAACATTTACGGTTAAATCTGTAATTCTCCAGTCGGAATATGAAGCATTTTCGGTATATGTCAATGCAAAATAAACATTTCCCTGCAATGTAGTTACAATATTTCCCGAACTATATATTGTGTAATTGTTGTCCTGAGCTGTAGGAGCAGCTATTGTTGATAAATCAGTCCATGTAGCAGTTGCAGGGTTACCATAACCTACGTAATCGTTTGAAACTTTCACTTTCAAATCGGTTCCAATATATTTTGATGCGTAGTTAAATGCCAATGCCAAACCATTAGGATCGGAAGAAGCAAATTTTGGAGAAATCAACCATGTATCTACAGTTCCACCGCCATAGCCATTCATGTAAGCTCCCGTAGATTGAGCCAACCAAGGTTTTGCGCCTGAAACCTGATAGGAGAACCAGTCGCCCAACGTGTTGTTAAATGCTTCTGAATATGGTAAAGTGGCAGTTGCA
>JBBIID010000074.1:0-9033 GCA_037446675.1 Paludibacter sp. | reverse complement strand
CCATTGCTTTAACTGTAGTTGTTGTAGTTACGTCAAATGCGCCATTGTATAATGTTGAGGAGGTAGTAGGTTCATTTCCATCCAACGTGTAATAAATTGATGCACCATCGGTAGTAGTTGCTAAAGATACATTCGCTGTATTCCAATAAATTTCAGCTTCTTTTTCAGTTCCAACAACTGTGAATGCTGGGGAAGCTACAGCACTAGCAGAAGCTTGCGTGTATGTGATTTTCCAGGATAGAGTTCGAGCCTGAGCATTCAAAGTAAACTTGACATACTGACAGCCAGCAACTCCCGATAGGCTAAAGGTTGCAACTGAACCATTTGCAGTCGATATTCCACTAACTGAAGTTGCGGTTCCTGATGACGTACCTGCAATAATTGTAGCACTACCCATCGCGGTTGCATAAGTTGAAGATGAACAAGTCACCTCGATTGCTGAAATTATTTTCCCTGTAACAGTAGGATAAACTTCCATGGAATGAGATGCATATATTCTTAGTTCTGTATAAGAAGTTGCAATAGCTGATGAAGAACTATTCTTTTTTTGTAGAAATGTAAAATTTGAACTTTGATAAGTCATTTGAGTCCCATCTCCGGTTCCATCTCCGGTTGTATAAGTATAAGTTTCATCGATTGCCCAAACATTTACAGTGCCCAATAGCATAACAACAGCCAAAGCCAACGATTTCCAGAAAGTAATTCTCTTCATGTTGATAAATTTTTAAAAAGTTTATATTAGTAATTATTTGTTTTTTTTCGGAGGTCTGTGTCGGAAGTGTATTTATTCACTTGTAAGGCTCTACAAGGTGCATTAAAATACGGTTCGCAAAACAAAAATCAACTAAAAAATATCAACCCGCCAACAAATTTAAGGATTATTTTTTACTTGATAGATGAAAATGCAAAAAAAATACAAAAAATTACAACAAAGTTATCAACAGGTATATTCATATCTATTCGGTAGGTTTCGGGTAGATAAAATTCTGTACAAAAGCAGGATAGATGTTCAGTGCAAAAAATAAAAGAGAAGGTCGGGGAAAGGGATTTTTACATATAAAAAGAAATTTACTACCAAAATGTAGCTTTTTTAGGAGGCGAAAAATGGAAAAATCCCGGAAAACAGAAATTTTTCAGCGAATGGGTTCGTCGCGGTATTCGAGTATGTCGGCAGGTTGGCAATCGAGCACTTTACACAGCGCTTCGAGTGTGCTGAAACGAATCGCTTTGGCCTTGCCGGTTTTCAGAATGGACAAATTGGCCGGTGTGATATCCACCAGCTCCGAAAGCTCGTTCAACGAAATTTTCCGTCGAGCCATCATTACATCCAAATTTACTATTATCGGCATTTATTTAATTATGAGTTATGAATTATGAGTTATGAGTTGTTAATTGTCAATTATCAATTATCAACTATCCACTATCCACTGTTAACTGTTCACTGTTGTTTCAAATCGTCAAATCCTGTTCTTCTTTCATTTCGGTGCCAATGCGCAGCACTTCATTCATTATCAGTACCACAATTCCCATGATCAGCGGGTTAAAGTCAATTGCTTTTCCGTAGCTGAAACTGTAGTTGGCCAAGTCGATCATTGCCCGCGCCGAAGCGACATTTACCACTTGCAGCAAAGTACCTAATATCCCCATGGTGATCAAAATCACACCAATGCGATGGATAGCCACAAGGTTTTTTCGATCGAAAACTGCCGAATGTTGCAACGAACGCACCACTCTCACTACCAAAAACGGAATCCAGATACCTAACGCCAGCATTACCAGCAGCGAAACAAACGAAACAACTTTCGAAACTCCCCACCACAATGGCTTCTCGGGCAAGTTCTGAATCATAACGGTCATATTGGTGGGGCGCGTCATCACTGTTTCGCCCGTCAGTTGGTTTATTTCGGTTTTTTCCAGATAATCAATCTGCTTTGCAACCACATCCATCAAAATAAAGTTCTCCGTCTTTTGGGCGCGATCCATATTGTATTTAGCAGACGTGATACCAAACTTAAGCCCTTCCACAAAAGGCAACACAGCCCCCTGATACAAGTTGCCGAAAAAAGCAATCAGCAAAATGGCACATAATGTCTTTATCCGTTTCATGGAAGTTTATTTTTTTGTTCTGCTGAAAAACGTTCTGCGCCCTATTGTCGATCGGCGTTTCTCTTGAATTTAAGCGTCACAAAGTAAGGCGTTTTTTTTCGAATTTCAAAATGGATTTGTTGTATTTCGATAAAAATAAAGGACACTGGTAACCAGAATTAAAATTAAAGCATTTGCAATTCGAGTTTATAATGCAGGCAGTCCAATTTCCAACAATTTTTGTTATTTTTGCGCTTTACATCTAATTTCGTTCACAAAATAAAAAACTGCTTTTAATGAGGAGAGTAAGAGTGCGATTTGCACCCAGTCCAACCGGACCATTACATATCGGCGGCGTTCGAACCGCTTTATATAATTACCTTTTTGCAAAAAAACACGGCGGCGACATGTTGCTCCGTATCGAAGATACCGATTCGGCGCGTTTCGTTCCCGGAGCCGAGGAATATATTGTGGAGTCGCTCAACTGGTTGGGCATCACCATCGACGAAGGGGTAGGTGCTGCTTCCGAAAGCAATGGAGCTCACGCTCCATACCGCCAGAGCGAACGCAAAGGCATTTATCGCAAATACGTCGATCAGCTGTTGGAGGCCGGATTGGCGTATATTGCCTTCGACACTCCTGCCGAACTCGAAGCCAAACGCAACGAAATTGCCAACTTCCAGTACGACGCTAAAACGCGTGGCATGATGACCAACTCGCTGACACTCTCGGCCGACGAGGTGAATGCCCGCATCAGCAATGGCGAACAATACGTGGTTCGTATAAAAATAGAACCCGAGCAGGAAGTAAAAGTGCAGGATTTGATTCGTGGCGAAGTGGTGGTTAATTCATCTGTTATCGACGATAAAGTGCTGTTCAAATCGGTGGACGAACTTCCAACCTACCACATGGCCAATGTGGTGGACGATTACCTGATGGAGATTTCGCACGTTATTCGTGGTGAAGAATGGTTGCCATCGGCACCGCTACACGTATTGCTTTATCGATATTTGGGCTGGCAGGATAATATGCCGGAATTTGCTCATCTTCCACTTTTACTTAAACCTGAAGGAAACGGAAAACTGAGTAAACGCGACGGCGACCGACTCGGATTTCCGGTGTTTCCGCTCAACTGGAAAGACCCGAAAACAGGTGAACCCTCATCAGGTTACCGCGAAGCAGGTTATTTCCCCGAAGCAGTGGTTAACTTCCTTGCTTTGCTGGGTTGGAACTCAGGAACAGAGCAGGAAATTTTCAGTATGCAGGAATTGATCGAACTTTTCTCGCTCGAACGCGTAAGCAAAAGCGGTGCGAAATTCGACTACGAAAAAGGAAAATGGTTCAATCACAAATATCTGCAACAAAAATCGAATCAGGAAATTGCCGACATTTTTCAAAACATATTAATTGAAAACGACATCGTTGAAGATTCGGAAAAACTGGAAAAAATTGTATTGCTGGTAAAAGAACGCGTCAACTTCGTGAACGAATTGCTCGGGCAATCGCTATTCTTTTTTAAAGCTCCAACCGAATACGACGCAAAAACAGTTCAGAAACGCTGGAAAGCAGAAACTCCGGCTCAAATGGAAGAACTTATTCAGATTCTGGAAACAATTGACGATTTCTCGGCTGAAAACACCGAAACCATCGTTAAAGACTGGATTACGGCAAAAGAATACAACCTTGGTGGAATTATGAACGCGTTCCGTTTGTCGGTAGTGGGAGAGTCAAAAGGGCCTCACATGTACGACATCACTGAAATTATTGGAAAAGAAGAAACCATCAAGCGTTTGAAAAAGGCAATTGACACATTGGGATAATTAAAGACTTGAGTGTTTCGCAGACGGGAAAAGTTTCACAGAATAATTGAAAAGACAAAAGCATGCAACAGCGACATAGTGACCCTACACAATATATCAACGAACAGGTAATTTCCACTCAAAAATATGTTGTTCCGTTTATTCAGCAAAAAAAAGAGATAAAACCGTTGATGCAGGTGCTGGAAATTGGCTGTGGCGAAGCTGGAAACCTGAAACCGTTTCTTGATATGGGTTGCATTTGTACCGGAGTGGATTTCAGCGCGCCTAAAATTGAGAAAGGAAGACAATTTTATGCTTCGCATCCGCAAGCAGCAAACATAAGGCTTATCAGCGAGAATATTTATGACTCGAATGACTTCGATGGCAAGTTTGATATTATCTTCTTGCGCGATGTTATTGAGCATATTCACGATCAGGAGAAATTTTTGGGAGTCATGAAAAGCTGGCTGGCACCCGATGGAGTTGCATTTTTTGCTTTTCCACCATGGCAAAATCCATTTGGAGGACATCAGCAAATATGCAAAAGCAAAACTTTATCGCATTTGCCTTATTTCCATTTGCTACCGGCATTTTTGTACAAAACTGTACTCAAACTTTTTGGCGAAAGCGATGGGAAAATTGAAACGTTACTCGAAATTAAAGAAACGGGTATTAGCCTGGAACGTTTCGAAAAACACTTCTTGGCAAACGGATATAAAGAAGTTGCCAAAACATTTTTCTTCATTAACCCAAACTACGAAATTAAGTTCGGGCTAAAGCCAATGGAACTGGCAAAGCCTTTATCGGCTATCCCATACCTTAGAAACTATTTTACTACTGCCGGATATTATCTGATAAAATGAAAAAGGTTTTAATTATTACGTATTATTGGCCTCCATCCGGTGGAGCAGGGGTACAACGCTGGCTAAAGTTTGCAAAATATCTACCTCAATATGGTTGGGAACCGATTATATATACACCCGAAAATCCTGATTTTGCTGTTGAGGATAATAGCTTGCTTAAAGATATTTCTCCAAATTTGGAAGTGATAAAAAATAACATTTGGGAGCCTTACGAGATATATAAATTTCTTATCGGGAAAAAAGGGCAAAAGGTAAATGTCTCTTTTGCCGAAGGGAATAAGAAGCAAGGACGGTTGCATAAAATTGCACTTGCACTGAGAGGAAATTTTTTAATTCCGGATCCGCGAGTTTTTTGGGTAGGGCTTTCCGTTCGTTTTCTCAAGAAATATTTATCCGAGAATCATGTGGATGCTATCGTTTCCACCGGGCCACCTCATTCCATGCATCTTATCGCCCGCAAATTACATAAGAAAACAAGAATCTCATGGATTGCCGATTTTAGAGATCCCTGGACTAATATCGATTTTTACCGAGAGCTTAATTTAAGCTGGTTGGCGGATAAAATTCATCATCGGTTTGAGCGAAAGGTGCTTCAAGATGCTAATGTAGTAACAAGTGTTACCCCTACATGGTGTTCTGAATTGTCCGAACTTGCAGGTCGCAAAGTTGATCTTGTACACAATGGATACGACGAAGAAGATGTGGTCAGAAACACTCAACGTAAGGATTTGGATTTCTCGTTGGTGCATATCGGAAGCTTAAATGCAGCCAGAAATCCAAAAACGTTATGGAAAGCATTATCCGAATTGATTGTTGAAGATTCACAATTCGCCGAAAATTTGAAGATACGATTTGTTGGAAATGTTGAACCGGCTGTTTTAAATGAGCTGGATGCCTTGAAGCTTTCAAAATTTGTCGACAAAGTTGGATATTTGCCTCATTCCGAGGCTATAGCTTATCAGCAATCTTCACCTGTTCTCTTGCTACTAATCAACAATACTCCTAATGCCAAAGGAATTCTCACCGGAAAATTTTACGAATATATGGCATCGGAAAGACCGATTCTTGTGATAGGTCCTCCAGAAAGTGATGTTGCAACCTTACTCGAAGAAACACAAAGCGGATTGATTGTAGACTTTGATGATTTGGAAGCGACAAAGAGAGCAATAATGAAACTATATGCCGACTACAAGGTTGGGAAATTGGTTTCACAATCAAAAGACTATCAACAATATTCCAGAAAACAGCAATGTGCAATCATGGCCAAGTTGCTGAATGAGATAACGGGGAGATAATAAAAAATTACATTTTGCATATCATATAAGTATGGACTCTTCAACATTACACAAAACCGAGATCGGTTATTTTCACAATCAGCGTCAGGAGATGTTGAAATATATTCCTGAAAAAGCAATTCGCATTTTGGAGGTCGGCTGTGGTGAAGGAGTTTTTTGCAAAGCCATGAGCCGTCCGGACAGAGAAATATGGGGAGTGGAAATGAACTCTAACGCAGCTCAAAAAGCCATTGATGTCTGCAAATTTGTTTTGGAAGGAGATTTCGATAGCATATACGAACAGCTACCGAAAAACCATTTCGACTGTGTGGTTTTCAATGATGTATTGGAGCACATGTATTCTCCTTGGGATGCAATCAGGAAAGTTGCTGAACTTCTTTCTCCAGATGGAGTACTGGTCACCTCTATACCAAATTTCAGATATATCGATAATCTGATAATGGAAGTCTTTGTCAGAAAAGATTTTATGTATCGTCCAGAAGGCGGAATTCTCGACGATACACACATTCGTTTCTTTACATCAAAAAGTATATTGCGCATGTTTCGCGAACAAGGATACGAAATTATAGAACATGAAGGAATAGACCCTTGCAAAAGTAGGAAAGAGAAAATGGTTGTTAATTTGTCTTTCGGCTTTCTGAAAGATGCCCGATATAAACAATTTGCCACCGTTGCCAAACCAATAAGAAAATGATTGTCGTAAAATCGCAAGAGACAATTAAATAGAAAACAAATAAATTAAATGAAAATAGGTCGTAAAGATATATTTTGGAATTATCTGGCAACATCCATGAGGATATTGTCCGGGATTGTTGTTTTACCGGTAACCCTCCGTTTACTTCCAACAGAAGAAATTGGTATCTGGACCCTTTTTCTATCACTTATTACCATCACATCACTTCTTGATTTAGGTTTTTCGAATTCATTTTCCAGAAGTGTAACTTATGTTTACAGCGGAGTAAAAGAGTTGAAATCGAAAGGTTTTGCCGCATCTGAAACCAAAGAAGTTGATTACGGCTTATTAAAGACATTATTAAAAGCGATGAGACGCTATTACAGCATCATTGCGCTAACGTTTTTATTGATATTTGTTCTTGTAAGCCCATACTACCTCTCTTCTGTAGTACTTGACAAATACAGTGGAGATAAACAAACCATCTGGATTGCATGGTTCGTTTTTGGTGCTTTACTTTCATACGAACTCTACACTTATTATTATTCTTCAATTTTAACTGGTCGGGGACTCGTCAAACGAAATATGCAAATCATCGTATTGTCACAATCGATCAGAATTATTGTTACTATTATTCTTTTATTATTAGGGTTAGAGATAATAGCCCTTGTTTTAGGTGTATTGGTGAGTGATTTAGTTAATCGAACAATCTCCTATTATGTTTTCTTCGACAGAGAAACAAAATTAAAATTATCAAATTCTGCAAGCTCTGAGCAAACAGTAAAAGAGACCATCAAAGTTCTAGCACCCAATTCCATCAAATTAGGCCTCACATCATTGGGAGTGTTTTTAAGGTCCAAAGCCGTTGTGCTTATGGCTCCCATGTTTCTTACATTGAGTGATGTTGGACAATACGGGACAACAAAAATGATTGTGGATCTGATTGGCAGTTTAGGTATGGGTTGGTTCTCCACCTTTTTCCCAAAGTTATCAGAGTATATTGTCCATCGAAAACTGGATGACGTAAAACGACTTTACATCAAAGGACTACTGACTCTCCTATCAATTTTTATTGTATTAGGAGCTGGAATGATGTTGGTTGGAAATCCCGTTTTAATACTCATAAAAAGTAAAACTCTGTTATTAGAAAATAAATATCTGGTTGCTCTGATTGTTTTTTCGTTTCTAGAACAAAACCAGAGCATTTCGTCCCAAATTTTGCTGGCAAGAAATGAAGTTCCATTTTTTAAATCAAACATCGCATCAGGTATTATTACAGTTCTTTTACTTTGGCTTATGTTCACTTACACGACACTTGAGGTTTGGAGTTTGGTACTTTCGAGTGGTATTGCAATGAGTTTATATGTCAACTGGAAATGGCCTTTGGTAGTGTATAAAGATTTAAATTTGAAACCTAAAGATTTTTCTCAGACAATAAAAATTCTGTGGAAAGAAAATATTACTAAAAAGAATATATAGTCTAATATCTAATTGTAAATGATTTCAATAATTATATCTACTTACAAGCCACATAACTTTGAATCTGTAAAGAATAGCATAAAAGAAACAATCGGTGCTGAACATGAAATAATCGGTATTGAAAATCCTGCCAGATATTCAATCTGCGAAGCTTATAACATTGGAGAGAAGCAGGCAAAATACCCATACTTATGTTTCTTACATGAAGATGTTATTTTCAAAACTCAAAACTGGGGTAAACATTTGATTTCAGAGATGGAAAAAGATAGTTCCATCGGATTGATTGGGGTTGCAGGCACAAAATTTAAATCAACCTACCCAACTGGAAGCTGGGGACAGAGTGCCATATTGCTAAAATATAAAAAAGGACATATTCTTACGTATTCTGACAACCATGTTGAACAGCACGTTGAATATGATATGTCAGACAATCCGAAACAATCGGAAGAGGTAGTCTGTATTGATGGCGTGTTTATGTTTACAAGAAAGGATATTTATAAATCTTGTAGATTTGATGAAATTACGTTTAGTAATTTTCATGGATATGATTTGGATTTTTCTTTACAAATCCATTTTAATGACTATAAAGTCATGGTGAGCCGGTGCATTGAACTAATTCATTCATCAAATGGTAACTACTCACCAGAATTTACTATGGCCAATAGATTAATCCAAAAGAAATGGAAACATAAGTTACCTGTTGCGAGCAAAGATCTTAGACTAAATAAAATGCAATTGTATTTTTATAATTGTATAAATAATATTGTATCCAGCAAAGACACGCTAATTAGAAAATTAAAAAGATTCTAAGAGAGAATGATTTCAATTCTCAATTTCCT
>JBBIID010000073.1:0-10671 GCA_037446675.1 Paludibacter sp. | reverse complement strand
CCCAATTCCCATTAATGCAATGCCAATGGTGGCCACGGTTGTCCACGAACTTCCGGTTACCACCGAAACTACAGCACAAATCACAGCCGCCGACAACAAAAATATTTCTGGGCGAATAATCTTCAATCCGTAAGCGATAAACATGGGCACAACACCACTTATCATCCAAGTTCCCGACAAAGCACCGATTATCAAAAGAATAAGCAACGCTGTCGAAATGTTTTTTATGTTCTTGTGAAGCGATTTTTCAAATTCATTCCAATGAAATTTCACCGACAACTTCCCAATAATCAGGCAAATGGCCGTTGCAAATAATAATGCCATTTGACTTCCTCCATTAAGAGCATCTCCCCCGAAGATTGAAACTGCTATTGCGACCAAAGCAACGAGACTTAATACAGGTAACAGAGCAATAAGTGGATGCGGAAGTTTATGATGTAGTTTTATTTCTGTCATAATTTGCGAAAAAAGATGGTCATTTGTCAATTCTTATGCAAAAATAAGCATTTATTTGCTGTCAACAACGAGCAATATGCTTTCCTTGCGATAAAACGGGGGCAAGAATGCACCTTCAACATAAAATTTAGATCTTACAACATTTTTTCGCACATAAATTTGAACCAACTTTTTTTCAGTTTGTTTTTAAAATGAAACACAATAAACACAATTATGAAAAGTGATAAAGTACTTATAGCTCAAACAGGATTCTACACATTACTTACCATTTCGTTCCTGTTGCTTTTTATTATCTCATTTGCTGGTTAATCTGCTACGTTTATAATCTGCTGTATAGAAATCCTGATTTAAAGTTTTAAATCAGGATTTCTTTTTATCACTAAAATTTTACTCAGAATAATTCCTTATTTTTGTATTTATCTTTCATAAGAATAAAAATTAAATTTTCAATATGGCTAAAACCAAATCTGTTTTTGTTTGTCAGAATTGTGGAGCCGATTCACCAAAATGGATTGGCAAATGTCCTTCATGCGGCGAATGGAATTCGTATGTCGAGGAAATCATTAGCAAGGACAATTCTCCGAAAGTTAATCTCGGCGGGCTCGAAATCACCAAACAAAAACCTCAACGCATTGAAGAAGTTGAAACATCCGAAGAAATCAGAATTGATACTTCGAGCAACGAGCTAAATCGCGTGTTGGGTGGTGGATTAGTTCCTGGCTCTCTGGTTCTTATCGGAGGCGAACCTGGAATTGGGAAATCGACTTTGGTGCTGCAAGTTGTGTTGAATCTCAAAGGCAAGCGTACACTTTATGTTTCCGGTGAGGAAAGTGTGAAGCAACTAAAACTTCGTGCCGAGCGTCTGAAATTTGAAAATCCTGACTGTTTTATTGTAAGTGAAACTTCGCTGGAACAGATTTTTGTTCATGTTCAGAACGTGCAACCCGATGTGGTTATTGTCGATTCGATCCAAACCGTATCTACCGAAATGATCGAATCGTCGCCCGGTTCAGTTTCGCAGGTACGCGAATGTGCTGCCCACTTGCTTAAGTTTTGTAAAACGAGTTCCGTTCCGGTGTTGCTTATCGGTCATATCAATAAAGAAGGCAGCATTGCAGGTCCAAAAGTATTGGAACATATCGTTGATACTGTATTGCAATTCGAAGGTGACCAGCATTATATGTACCGCATTCTTCGTTCAATAAAAAACCGTTTTGGAAGCACTTCTGAGCTCGGCATTTTCGAAATGCAGCAAAGCGGATTACGTGAAGTAAGCAATCCTTCCGAATTACTTTTATCGCAAAATCACGAAGGACTGAGCGGTGTAGCCATTGCGTCGGCTATCGAAGGCGTACGTCCATTTTTGATTGAAGTGCAGGCATTGGTGAGCTCTGCGGCTTATGGAACTCCGCAACGCTCCAGTACAGGATTCGATCTTCGCAGATTAAATATGTTGCTGGCGGTACTTGAAAAACGCGCCGGATTTAAAATTGCTCAGAAAGATGTTTTTCTAAATATTGCCGGAGGAATTAAAGTGAACGATCCTGCTATCGATTTGGCAGTTATTTCAGCTATTCTTTCGTCGAATGTGGATATTGCTATCGAAAAACATGTTTGTGTGGCTGGCGAAGTAGGGCTTTCCGGCGAAATCCGTCCGATAAATCGAATTGAACAGCGAATACTCGAAGCTGAAAAACTTGGCTTTAAAAAAATGATTATTCCTGAATATAATCTGAAAAGTCTGAATCTGCATAAACTCAACATTGAACTGATTCAGGTAAAAAAAGTGGAAGAAGCGTTCAGGGTGTTGTTTAAAAGATAGTGACCCAAGCTCCCGAAGGGGGGAGTAAATATGAATAACCGTGGGTGAAGCCCATGGATAATGATAAAAGCTAAACTCTCAGCCCCGAAGGGGTTGAATACCACAAAAGATTGAACCTTATTAGAATTATACTATGTCAAGTTATCGTCAAATTCTTTATCACATTGTTTTCCGAACAAAAAACAGTCAGAAAACATTAAACTTCGAAAATAGTGAGGAGCTTTACAAGTATATCTGGGGAATAATAAAAAATAAAAAATGTGTACTTTACAGAATAAATGGAATAGAAGATCATATTCACATTTTATCTGATTTACATCCTTCTATTGCTTTATCAGACTATGTAAGAGACATAAAAACAGCCACTTCTATTTGGCTTAAAGAATTTGGAAAGTTTCCTAAATTTGAGGGTTGGAGTGATGGCTATTCTGCTTTTACTTATGCTTATAGAGACAAAGAAGTGATTGTGAACTATATTAAAAATCAACGAGAGCATCACAAGGTAATTACCTTTGAAGAAGAATTAGAAAAGTTATTGATAGAACATGGAATTGCAATTAATGAGAAATTCTTTCCATGATTAATATTCACCCCCTTCGGGGCTGAGGTAGTTGAGTTCATACTATCCTCCGGTTGTACCGGAGGTTATTCATATTCAATCCTTTCAGGATAAAGAAATAGCTTTAAGATAATTAAAACGATAGTATTTGAAAAATATCCCAACAACCGTGGGTGAAACCCACGAATAAGGAACAAAACAAACACATCAGCCACGAAGTGGTTGAATGCCATACAAAAAGACAATATGACCTTACGCACCGTAAATGTAACCCGCTATATCACTCCTTTGCGCGAAGGAGGCTCGTTGCCTGCATTGGCCGAAGCTGATGATGATTTTAAATATGTCGTTAAATTTCGTGGTTCGGGACATGGAACAAAAATGCTTATTTCCGAGCTAATTGGTGGAGTTATTGCCAAATTATTGAATCTGCGAGTTCCTGAACTGGTTTTTGTTCAACTGGACGAAGGTTTCGGACAAACCGAGGGCGACGAAGAAATTCAGGATCTATTACAGGGCAGCAGAGGCTTGAATCTCGGTCTTCATTTCCTTTCCGGCGCACTCACTTACGATCCTGTGGCGACAAAAATTGATGGACTCACGGCTTCTATGATTGTTTGGATGGATGCTTTTCTTACGAATGTGGATCGCACCGTAAAAAACACCAACATGCTAATGTGGCACAAAGAGCTCTGGTTAATCGATCATGGTGCAACTTTATATTTTCATCATTCGTGGACAAATCATATGAAACAGGCACTGACTCCATTTGCCCTGATAAAAGATCATGTACTGCTGCGTTTTGCCAATCAGCTTGAGCAAGCAGACGTAGAATGCAAAAAGATTCTTACAGAAAAAGTCATTCGGGAAATTGTGGATATGATTCCCGATGAATTTGCCAACTGGACAGAAAACGGTGAAACTCCTGAAAGCATCCGCGAAATCTATTTCGAGTTTCTCACCGAAAGATTAAAAAATTCAACTCTATTTTTAGATGAAGCACTCAATGCAAGGAAAAAACTTATATGAATATGCTGTGATTCGTGTTTTACCTAGAGTGGAGCGCGAAGAATTTATCAATGTCGGCATTATTTTGTTCTCAAAAAGGGCAAAATACATCCGTATGTTATACCAAATCAATCAAGAAAGATTGAGTGCCTTTTCAACGGAAATTGATTCCGATTTACTTAAAGACACTCTCCTTTCTTTCGACAAAATTTGTAAAGGTGAATCCGCCGGAGGCGAAATTGCGCTGTTTGATATTCCCGAACGCTTTCGTTGGCTTACGGCTGTACGCAGTTCGTGCGTGCAAACTTCGCGTCCGCATCCAGGATATGCAAATGACCTTGACAAAGAAATTGAAAAATTGTTTAAAGAACTCGTTTTATAAGAATAGTTATCTGACAATCAGTTTCTTTGAAAAAGCTTTCCCTTTTATTTCGGCTACCACGATATAAACACCCGGGTTGTAATGAGTTAAATCAATTCTGTAAGATTGTTCGTCGACATGAACCTGGCTCAACAACATACCTGTGAAATTGAATATCCTTATATTGGTAATATTCCAATTCGACTTTACCAGAACAGAATTTCGAGCCGGGTTAGGACTCAGGTTTACAAAATCAAGCATTTCAGGATCTGTATTTACATCATCAATTCCATTCGAAACACCAACTTTCAAATTAACAACATTCGATTTCGATAAACTTTGTCCGTCAAAAATCGAGTACATAAACGAATCGTTGCCACTGAAGCCACTTTGAGGCGTATAGGTGAACGAGCCGTCCGCATTCAACTCAAGATAGCCGTGCTTTGGCGAAGCATCGAGCACTGCAATCATTGTTTGCCCATCAAGGTCGAAATCATTTTTCATAATTCCGTCGGCGGCAGAGACACTTACAGGATAAGTCTGATCTACCAAGTCGAAACTATCGGGCATTGCAATAGCCGGGCTGTTGAAGTTTTGTAACTGATCGTATGCGCTCCAGTAAGATGTTTTAAATTGTTGTACCACATCCTCATCTTTTACTGTTGTCCACGTATTCCACGTATATCTAGTGTCTGTACCGTACATTTTATTTTTGTACTGTATATTTACTGCAATTCCATCCGAAACCCTGTCCTCAGCTTGAGGCGTTTCCTTATTGTCGTGGAAGACTTTCATTTGCGATGGATCGATAAATTGCAACAGAGTCCACGGCAAGCGGATTCGAATTTTATCGCTGTAAATGGTTACCGCATCTTTCGAAGATTCCGGTTGATAGCTATGATTAAGCTTCAAAGCACCGATATACTGAACATCTTCGTCTCCCATATTATTTTTCCAACGAACAATGTTCCATGGCGCTCCATCCGTAACTGTTGATTGCCACATTTGTTTATCCGTGGTGATTTGATGATATAGTCCAAAAAGATCGTAAGCCTCGGTAACAAACAAATTTGCGGTTGACTGTGTAATGTGTAATGCAAATTCCGAACGTGTAGGTAATGTCATTCCTGTCGGTAATTTTGATTCTCCCAAATTTGCGTCGTAAGTATCGAATGCAACCCAGCAATCACCAAGAATGTCCATTGGTTGTTTCAAACCTATTTCCAACTCAAAATAAGCATATCCTGATTTTACATACAAATACGACAAGTCATCAGTTGTTTCAAAGGTTTTCCAACGCTCAAAATTATTATTTTTCACGAACTTTATCAATCCGAAGTTTTGTTCGGCAGCCGTCACATTTTGCCAAAGCGGTCGGTTTAGATAATCGAGAGCATCGGTAATCCATGTTCGTTTAAACCACTCGTCCATCCACGAAAACTGTATGCCACCGCCGGTTTTAGCTTTTTGCAAGGTTTGGAGCAATCTCATATTCACATCTCCCTGCTCTCGCTCATCAAATCCACCGTGATTCATTCCCGAAGAAGCATAATGAGCAATGCCCCAACTCGACGGGACTCCAAATTCGGCAATAATCAACGGATATTTTTTGTAATGGTTTTTTAAATCAACCAGATAGCCTAGATAGCTATTTGGACCATAGTTATCGGAATAAGTCATATAATCCGGGTCTTTTCCAATAAAATCGGGATAATATGGGTAAGCATGATAGCTGATAAAAAATCCGGCCGGGGCATCTTTCAATTCAATTTTCGAGAGATCAACCGACGCGGTATCTTCATCTCTATTTGGTTCGCTCCAATGAATTATTGGGTCGAGCGTAGGCCACGAAGAGGCACTTACTGGCCGTTCTGTATTATAATGAGAGCGTTCGTAATCTATCGTATGATCGAGATTCGAAGTCAACCAGACTTCAGTGGCGCGGCTATCGGTTATGGCAAGGTGATTTCCATCGAACTGGGTTAATTCAGGATGAGCCTGATTCGTCACTAAAACTTCACCCGGAGCAATTTCACGTCCGATAATATAAGCAAGATTCCATTGCGAAACATCCGCCGTATAATTACCAAAAGCCTTTCCATATCTCAGATTTATTACCTTATTTCCATGCAAACAATCGATATTCTCTTCTATCTCGGCACGAAAAGTATCTGTTTGTTGTGTCAAATCTTTGTTTCCTCCGGCTTCAACCTCGTTCAACCATATTCCTTGTATAAAAAACAATGGATGCTGTGGGTTCGCTTTATTATAATCGTACAATTGCTCGTAAAAATGCGGATAATGCAATGTATAAATTCTTATACAATTAAATCCGGCATCTTTAATTTGGGAAAACCAAAGTCGATATTGTTCTGGTGTTGCTTCAAGCTCTCCAGGACTTGTGCCAGGCTTAGCAATACCTAAATTTACTCCTTTCATAAAAAAAGGAATATAAGTTTCGCCATTCCATATTGTGAGTTGTGTACTATCCACCGAAAAAGGAGGATTTTCCTGCGCTTGTCCGAAAAGAGAAGTGGAGAAAAGCACTATCGTGAAAAACAGGAGGTGTAATTTTTGTTTCATTTATATTTTTCTACATATTTATGTTAATACAACTAACAATAAGACTTTGTTCATTCGTTTAACAATATTATCAATATTTTTCTCTGAAAACATTCAATTTGTCAAAAATAACATTTTTGCTCGAAAATACTCCACTTTTACTCACTTGGTAAAAAAAAAATCATATTTATTAAATCTGTGTTCTAAGCAGTTGTAGATATTTAAAGATAGAAAATCTAAAAAAGAGGAAATATGTTTTTGAGATTCCAAAAAAGGATGTATCTTTGCAACGCTTTTGGAGAAAGGTATTACAATCCGAATACATATTCGGGCGTTTAGCTCAGCTGGTTCAGAGCATCTGCCTTACAAGCAGAGGGTCGGCGGTTCGAATCCGTCAACGCCCACTTTTAATTGAAAAACACACATTTTTCGGGCGTTTAGCTCAGCTGGTTCAGAGCATCTGCCTTACAAGCAGAGGGTCGGCGGTTCGAATCCGTCAACGCCCACCCGAAAATTTAGAGGTCAGCAATTTTTTTGCATGACCTTTTTTAATTTTAAAACAAGTTCTTTCAGTACTGATTATTTTTACCCACTGCATTCGTTTGAGAAGATAAATGCAACAAGAAAAAATGAAGTAAACATCTAACCACATTAGATTACAAAAAACAATGGGAAATATCGTAGCAATAGTAGGTCGCCCGAACGTAGGAAAATCGACCTTATTTAATCGGCTCACCAAATCGCGCAGAGCCATAGTAAATGAAGAAGCAGGCACCACCCGCGACCGCCAATACGGCAAATCGGAATGGGAAGGCCGTGAATTTTCAATCATCGACACAGGTGGTTGGGTTATCAACTCCGACGACGTATTCGAAGGTGAAATAAAACGCCACGTAACACTAGCCATCGAAGAAGCGGATATTATCGTCTTCATGGTTGATATACAGAACGGAATTACCGATTACGATCTGGAAGTTGCACAAATTCTCCGCGGCATAAAAAAACCGGTTCTACTTACTTCTAACAAAGCTGACACTTTCGAATGGCAATATCAGCTTGCCGAATTTTACAAGCTCGGACTTGGCGAACCTTTCATGATTTCAGCTATCAACGGACTTGGTACCGGTGATTTTCTGGATAAACTTATCTCCTATTTTAAATCCGATTACACTGAAGATATTGAAGAAGAACTTCCGCGTTTTGCTGTTGTAGGTCGTCCAAATGCAGGAAAATCATCCATTATCAACGCGTTTATCGGCGAAGAACGTACTATTGTGACCGACATTGCCGGAACAACCCGCGATTCCATTTATACCCGATTCAATAAGTTCGGACACGATTTTTATTTGGTCGATACTGCTGGAATTCGTAAAAAAGCAAAAGTAAACGAAGATTTAGAGTATTACTCGGTGGTACGTTCTATTCGTGCGATTGAAAACTGTGATGTCTGTATTTTAATGATCGACGCTACCCGTGGTCTCGAAAGCCAGGATTTGAACATTTTTTCGTTGATACAGAAAAACAAAAAAGGATTGGTGGTTTGTGTCAACAAATGGGATTTGATTGAGAACAAGGAAAACAACGATGTAAAAAACTTTGAGAAAGGTATTCGCGAACGCCTCGCTCCTTTCGTTGATTTCCCTATTATTTTTACTTCAGCAGTCACCAAACAACGCATTCTAAAAGTGCTCGAAACTGCTGTAAAAGTTTACGAAAACAAAGAACGTAAAATTGCAACTGCCAAGCTGAACGAGTTTCTGCTTCCACAAATAGAGAACTATCCTCCTCCAGCTTTAAAAGGCAAATATATCAAAATAAAGTACGTAACTCAATTGCCAAATACGGCCGTTCCTACGTTCCTGTTTTTTGCGAATCTGCCACAATATGTAAAAGAGCCATATCGCCGTTTCCTTGAAAACAAGATACGCGCGAAATACGAATTCACCGGAACTCCTATACAGATTTTTATCCGTCAGAAATAACAATAAATTTATTTCAAATAAAAACTCCCGATACAATTCAGATTGTATCGGGAGTTCTATTTTAAACAAGAATATAACTTCTGTTATTCTCTTATACAATTTTCTTCATAGCTGTCATTGCAGCACGAAGTTCTGCACCACAGACTTCAATTGAGTGATTACGGATTGCAGCATTTACTTTTACCAACTCGAAGTTATCTACGTGAGCTGATATTCCGTCTTTGTAGTTTTTACCAATTACATTGGTTTCTATTTTTGTCATGAAATCAGCCAAAAGCGGTTTACAAGCATGATCGAACAAATAGCAACCGTATTCAGCTGTATCGGAAATCACGCGGTTCATTTCGAACAGTTTTTTGCGGGCAATAGTATTTGCGATTAGCGGAGTTTCGTGCAATGATTCGTAATAAGCCGATTCGTTTTTGATACCGGAGCAAGTCATAGTTTCGTAAGCCAATTCAACACCCGATTTTACGAAAGCAACCATCAATGTTGCATTATCGAAATATTCCTGCTCCGAAATTTCCATATTTCCGGCAGGAGTTTTTTCGAAAGCAGTTTCGCCGGTTTCAGCACGCCAAGTCAACAATTTCTTGTCACCAGCAGCCCAGTCTTCCATCATTGTTTTTGAGAATTCGCCCGACAAAATATCATCCATGTGTTTAATAAACAATGGACGCATAATCTCTTTCAATTCTTCCGAAAGCTTGAAAGCTTCGATTTTTGCAGGATTTGATAAACGATCCATCATGTTTGTGATACCACCGATTTTCAACGCTTCGGTGATCACTTCCCAACCGTATTGGACCAATTTTGAAGCATACGCAGCATCGATTCCTTTTTCGATCATTTTGTTGAACGAAAGAATAGAACCTGTTTGCAACAAACCGCAAAGAATAGTTTGCTCTCCCATTAAATCGGATTTCACTTCAGCCACAAATGATGACATCAATACACCTGCTTTGTGACCACCAGTACCAACACAATATGCTTTTGCAATTTCCAAGCCATCACCGTTAGGATCGTTATCAGAGTGCACGGCAATCAGTGTTGGAACTCCGAAACCACGAAGATATTCGGCACGAACTTCCGAAGCTGGAGATTTAGGAGCAATCATAACCACAGTAATGTCTTTACGAATCTGAGTTCCTTCCTCCACAATATTAAAACCGTGAGAATACGACAAACAAGCGCCCTGCTTCATCAATGGAACTACTGCGTTGACAACTGAAGTATGTTGTTTATCCGGAGCAAGGTTCGAAACCAAATCGGCAGTTGGGATCAACTCTTCGAAAGTTCCCACTTTAAAACCGTTTTCAGTAGCGTTTACAAACGAAGCACGTTTATTATCAATAGCTTCCTGACGCAATGCGTAAGATACGTCCAAACCACTGTCGCGCATGTTCTGACCCTGAGCCAAACCTTGAGCACCACAACCAATAATAACGATTTTTTTACCAATCAATTTCTTAACTCCATCAGCGAATTCGCTGCTTTGCATAAAATCACATTTTCCCAACTCCTGTACTTTCAGACGATGTGGAAGTGAACTGAAATAATTTGCCATTTTTCTTTAATAACCCCTACCCCCTTTTGAGGGAGAATATTCGGGTAGTTTTAATTGTTTATACTATTAATTATTTTTTTTAATAATGAATATTAATTCTAAAATCGAACTATCTTTTCAAGTTCTTTTTCATCATTTTCTTTGGTTTGATTTATTGGAGAAAAAAGCATTCTCGCTCTACAAGACGTTTTTTCACCATTTTTTATCTCAAACCTAAAATCATTTTCCGAAACTTCATCGCCAACTATAGCAACTTCATCGCCAAACAACATTTCACTCATGTAGTTTATCTCAAATCTTTTAATCGATTTTGTTCGATATGTATCTAACGGAAAACAATCGCTCACCCAATTG
>JBBIID010000072.1:0-10833 GCA_037446675.1 Paludibacter sp. | reverse complement strand
TCTCAGGTTTTACTTCCGGTTTAGTTGAAACATCCGGCGAAGTGATTTGTTTATTTTCTTTTACAATCGGCGGCTCCTCTTTTTTCGCAGGTTTCACAACGGCTGGCTTACCATTCGTTTTTGGCGGTTGAACTTCATTTTTTTGTTTTGATATAAAGTTCCGATAATCATTCAATGTAAAAACAGTTCGCAAAAGTCCGTAATTTTCTTCAGAAATAATCAGGCTTTCATCGATCAAACCGGTCATCATTTTCGAAAGGAAGGCATCCGATTTTATTGAATTCAAATACCAGTTTGCCTCTTCGTACGATTCGAAATTAGTTACTGAAAGTGTATTCTGCGTGCTATCTAATTTACTAATTATCAGATCGAAATCTTTAATCATAAAGCGAGAGAAGTTGAACGATGCCAGATTGTATTGCAGCGTATTCAGGTCTTCTCTTTTTGCCTGACTGATCATCATTAAGCGATGTTTTGCACTTTTCTCGAAAGAAAATTGTCGTTTGCTGATTTCGTTTGTTTCCGTTTTCACGGTTTCTTCACGCAATGTCAGCAACGTTCCGCTCGATTTTCCGGTTTTGGCTTCCTGACCCTGTTTCATTAATGCAAGAATATCTTTTGCCATTGCACTTACGTCACTTTCAGGATATTGAATCACCAAACTATCCAATGCTGACTTAAATTTATCCTGCGGTTGGCTTTTTCCTATGCTCAAAGCATTCAGGAAAAGGAATTTTGGCATAAGCGTAGACAACGGATAGTTTTTGCGGACATAAGCTACCTGATTGTAAACCGTGGAGAAATCGCTCCGGTTATAGGCTGCATAAGTTAAGCCATAAATAGAATCTTGTACATGATTCATCTGTTCGAGCCGTTCAACATAGTCGGGCTGCGAAAGAATCATTTTGTATTTCGAGTCAGGATATTCATTTATCAATTTATTTCTGTAGATGTTGGCATCAGCTGTATTTCCAAGTTTTGTTTGAATCAGATAGATATTAAAATAAGCATCCGGAACCCGTTCATCTGTACCAAAACGGCTGATAAATTCTTCGAACGTTTTTATCGCCATCGGATAATCTTCAATTTTATCTTTGTAAATCTGCCCCATCGAAAACATAGCCGCTGCAATATCAGCATCCGATTTCGCCAGTTGAGCGGCAGTAATTGGTATCTGACGCAAATAAAATTCCGGTTTTTTATTGTCGGGCAATTCTTCTACTTTCGTTTTTCCGTTCGAGACGCTATCAGTAACATTTTCTGTTACTCCTCCTTGTGTTTGCTGAGGAAAAGCACTATTGTCTTCTGCAAAAAGGGAACTGGTGCGGTTCGAACGTCTCCAGTTGTCTTCCAGTTTTCTCCGTCCCCATTTTTTTGTAAACTCCGATTGCCCGGTTCTCATTAGCTCCGGATTGTAAAAGTACCAACCGCCCATGTTGTTCATTCCAATTGGCGGGGTATCCATAAAATCTTCGCCCAAACGTTTGTTCGCGTTTTCCTGTTCTTTTAGCGCGTTTTCTTCAGCAAGTTTTTCGTCGGCATAAATCTTATCGATCAACTTATTTACAATTTCAAGCCTTTTATTCTCAGGAAGCTTTGCTAATTGTTGTAAACTATCCTGCAAAACAACCACATTGTATTCCGTAACGAGTTCGCCCAGCATTTCCGACAGTCGAGTAACCCGCGCATAATCATCATTTTCGTTCGAAAGTATTTTTGATGCTTCATCGTAACTTGGTTGCGCTTCAACATAGTTTTTTCGTTGGTAGTACAAATCCCCCAGTTTTATCAGCGTCACAGCTTTATCAATTCCGTTGCGTGTACTTTTTTCGGCCGACAGTTTATAATTTTCAAGCGCTTTTATCGTATCGTTAGCTCTCAGATAGCTATTCCCAAGTGCAAAATAAATCTGATCGAGATAATCTTTATTGTTTGCGTTTCTCAACATTTTGTTCAATTCCTTACGAACTGAAGCTGAATTTCTGTTGTTTAGTTGGGTGCGGTTGATGCGGGCGTTAAAATCCATCTCGTAAGGCGGATTCATTTTTATAACCTTTGTGTACGACGTATAAGCCTGCTTGTCGTCTCCATTTTTCTGATAAAGCTGAGCAAGCAAAAAGTTGAAACGTTGCTTCAGCGATTTATCTTTTTCTTTCGATAATGCAAGTTCCAGAAATGGAATTGCTTCTTTGTATTGTTTTTTCTTTAGTAACAGATCGGCATTGACCGATGCAAACAATCCAACACTCGAATGTTTAAGATTATCCTGCTCTATTTTAGAAAGCATTTGTTCCGCTTCGTAAATCCAATCCATTTCGGCATAAGCGCGTACCGTCCAAAGTTGGCATTTGGCAACCATATCCTTGTCGCCGGAATAGTGCCGGGCAATGTACGAAAATGTTCCAACCGAACCAAGAAAATCGCCTTTGTGGAATTCGGCTTTCCCGAGTTGAAGCCATACATCTTTAAGCGCCGGATTAAATTCTTCCTGATTATAAAACAACTTATAATCGGGATCATTCGCTTTTTTCAGATTTTTCTCTGGTTTGATTTTTATGGAATGTAATTTTATGGCTTTCCGGCATTTTTCAATGGTTCGATCCATATTCGAAGTCGCAGCCGAAGCATTTTTGTGGTGGCTTATCGGATACATCGAAATGATGGAAGAATAATCTTCTTCATTCGCTTTTATAATGTTTTTCAAACCTTCTTCGTAACTGGTTGTCCCATTGAAGAAAACATTATATCGAGTGTTTATTTCCTGATATTTTCGAGTTGTCCACGTATTTTTTTTCGTAGAGCAACCGGCAACGATAAGTACGAATGCAAATATTGATAAAAAATAAATATTCTGTTTTTTCAAATGATACCGATTCTTATAAATGAGCATAGGATGCAGTTTTCGAAATTATATTTTTATTAAAGTTTAAATTCAATTGTTCGCTATTCAATTTTGTAATTGAAGAGCATACTAATTAAAAACTTTAAAAAGCGTTTTCTATTGCATTTTAACTCACAAAAATACTCAAATTTGGGCATTAATAACTAACTTTGTCGCGAAATTTACGTTGTATTAAGAAATTAATAGATAAGGGTTTTGATATGCTTGCACTTATTTTAGCATTGGTATCTTTTGGATTGATTATGCTGGTTACCACTTATTTCCGGCGCAAGAACCATTCCGAAGAAGTTGAAGTAAATACCGAGATCGGCGACGATTGTTGCGGAGCTCATGCGGTATGCGAAAGAGACAGTTTGCTCAATAGCGAAAACAAAATAGTTTACTACGACGATGAAGAATTGGACGTGTTGGCCAACATAGCGCCTCAAGAATACAGTTCAAATCAAATGAAACAACTTTCGGATGTATTTCTCACTTTGAAAGAAGCCGACGTAGCGGGCTGGTTGAGAAGTTTACAACTTCGTAATATACAATTACCAACCGATCTTCGCGAAGAAGCGTTGTTGATTGTTAGCGAAAGAAGAGCTGCCAGCTAATTTTTCAGAATCAACAACTTTCGAATAAAATAAATTCCTCCGATAGCCAAAATTCCGCTCAAACAGCCAATCCATAAAGTCGACTCAGTTCCGATTTTGTCGATGTCAGGCAATTTATATCCGTTATTTTGGAAATAATAAAACAGTACGGCCATTACATTATTTATGAAGTGAGCCAGTATTGGCAGCCATAGATTTCCGCTCCAATACAGCAAATATCCTAAAAACGCACCCAACAACAACCGAGGGAAAAAGCCATAAAATTGCAAATGTATAGCGCTGAAAATAAATGCAGCACTCCAGATTCCAAAAATTACGTGATTTTTGTCCGACAAAATTTTTTGTACAACACCTCTAAAATACAATTCCTCACCAATAGCCGGTAAAATTGCAATCAGAAAAATGTTGAACAAAAGTCCTTGAACGCTGTGAACATTTAATAACCGTTCAGTTAATTCGGCGGCCTGAAGTTCTGAGTTTTTCATCCATGTTTCAATCGCGTTGAACGATTCCGGCAAGACAATCTGTTGATTTAAAAATCCCAACAGATTGACAAATGGAATGACAATCACCATGAAAACTGCTACCAATAAGTAAATGCTCAGTTCCGTTTTTGAGTCGAGATGTAGAAATTTGCGAGGATTTTTACTCCACAAATAGGCCAAAACCATTGGCGCAAGCACGAAAGTAGCCACTGATTGTAGAAGTTGGAGTAATTTGAGCGATGAAATATCGTTTGCATTAGCATTTGTAAAAAGTTGCCAAGCAGCAACTGCAAACAATGACAGCATAAATGTCACTCCCAGCAACAAAAGAATTTTTCCTATCGTTCCTAACTCCGAAAACATTCCTTTTAGGTAAGTCATATGATATAATAAAATAAAAAACTCCTGTTATCTAATTGACAACAGAAGTCCTTTGTGTGTGATTCTAAAAATTCGGCTCTTAGTTTCTTGGACGAGCTTCTTTAACAACCATTGTGCGGCCATCAAATTCAGCGCCGTTTAATTCTTCGATTACTTTTGCTGCTGCAGCTGAATCTGGCATTTCAACAAAAGCAAACCCTTTAGATTTTCCTGTTTCGCGATCTTTGATGATTTTGCATGATTCTACTGCACCATACTCTTCCATAACTCCCTGAAGGTCGTTTTCGCGAACTTTGTAACTTAAGTTACCAACGTAAATGTTCATAAAATAAAAATAAAAATTGAATAATTTGGTTCCAAGAACTGTATAAACAAACGGGGTTAAAACAATTTCTGTCCTTGGGAAAAGGTGAGATAGAAATAACCTGACGGAGAAATACATTTTCTTTTCGCTACAAAGGAAAACATTTATTTTTAATTATACAACAAACAGTGTAAAAATATTTGAAATTAAGTAAAATTATTTTACATTAGTCAACTTCTCACTTGTCCTTCTCCTTTAATTATCCATTTGTATGAACACAACTCGGCAAGTGCCATAGGCCCGCGAGCGTGAAGTTTTTGAGTGCTTATTCCGATTTCTGCACCTAGTCCAAATTGCGCTCCATCGGTAAATGCGGTAGAAACATTCGTATACACGCAGGCAGCATCCACCGATTTGTCAAACAATGCTATTGCAGCGTCATCTTCGCTTACGATGCATTCGCTGTGTTTGGAGCTGTGTTTAAATATATGATCAATGGCATCATTAATGGTTGCAACTGTTTTGACTGACATTTTATAGTCCAGAAATTCCGTTCCGTAACTTTCTTCGGTTGCCTTTTGCAATAATCCGGCAGGATAATTTCCGTTTAAAAATGTATATGCTTTTACATCGGCATATATTATTACATTTTTTTCTGCAAGTTTTTTACAAAGTTCCGGCAGATCGGATAATCTCTTTTCGTTGATTATTAAGCAATCTAATGAATTGCAAACGCTTACACGACGGGTTTTTGCATTGAAAACGATTGATTTTCCTTTTTCTAAATCGCCCTTTTCGTCGAAATAGGTGTGACAAATACCTGCTCCGGTTTCAATCACCGGGATTCGCGAATTATCACGCACAAATTCTATCAAGCCTTTGCCTCCACGGGGAATAATCACATCCACGGTTCCAACTGCATTCATCAGCTCGGCTGTTGCTTCGCGTCCGGCAGGCAATAATGTCACAACATTTTTATCTAATCCGAATTTTTCGAGAACCGACTGAATTACTTTTACAATAGCCATATTGGAATTATGAGCATCGGTTCCACCTTTCAGCACACAAGCATTTCCTGACTTCAGACAAAGCGAAAACACATCGAAACTCACATTGGGACGAGCTTCGTAAATAATTCCCACAACACCAAATGGAACGCTCACTTTTGTTATTCTCATTCCATTGGGACGATCTATTTCCATCAATGATTTTCCTAGCGGTGAATCAAGAGTTGCCACATTTCGGATATCCGCAGCAATACTTTCAATACGCTCTTTGCTAAGCAAAAGTCTGTCGTACATTGGATTCGATTTATCCATTGCCGCCAGATCTTTGATATTTTCCATCAATATTTGTTCGGTCTGAGCCACTGCTTCATCAGCCAAAGCCAACAAAACCTGATTTATTACTTCGTCGCTCACTAAATTCAACGAGCGGGAAGCTTTCAGCGTTAATTGTTTCCAATCCTGAGAAATAATCGAATCAGTCATCTTATTCTAATTTTCAAATTTTTTCAATTGAATTTGAAATAAATCTATTCCAAATATAAATAATCGCAATGCACCAATGGTTTTTGATTTTTCTTACCTGACATTTCGCGGGCTTTTACACTGTCGTATTGCGTCTTTCCAACTCCCAGCAACTTGCCTGCTTCATCAAAAATCCGCACAATATCATCTTTTTCGAAATCGCCAAAAATTCCGGTCACTCCAATTGGCAATAAGCTGACGGCCTTTTCACCC
The DNA here is from genome assembly GCA_037446675.1 of Paludibacter sp. Lineage (GTDB taxonomy): Bacteria > Bacteroidota > Bacteroidia > Bacteroidales > Paludibacteraceae > Paludibacter. The sequence continues at coordinate 4,423 of JBBIID010000072.1, read as the reverse complement.
AATAACGCTTTTGCCGCGTTTTCGTTTACATGAATCTCGCCTTTTGCGAAACCTTCGCTGTGAGCAATCCATTTTTTCACGCTCGAAACTTCATCTTTTGAAGCCACAAACTGCGTACAAACCACATCCATTTTTTTATCCAACAAGTTCAGCAACATGTTGTCCTTTTTTCCGTTGGCAATAAAAACATCGATACCTTCATCCGCTATTTTTCGTGCGATGGTTGTTTTTGTGAGCATTCCACCTCGTCCGAATGTCGATTTCGTACTTTGAATAAAGTCCGAAACGTCCTGTCCTTTTTCTATCTTGGTAACTACAGTTGAACTGGCATCCGAAGGATTTCCATTATAAATACCATCGATATTACTCAAAATAATTAACGCCTCCATGTCCATCATCGACGCGATAAGACCTGAAAGTTCATCATTGTCGGTGAACATCAATTCCGTTACTGAAACTGTATCGTTTTCATTTACAACAGGAATTACCTTGTTGTCCAACATTACACGCATGCAATTTCGTTGGTTGAGATAATGGCGACGGCTACTGAAATTTTCCTTCGTTGTCAGAATTTGTCCGACAGTAATACCGTGTTCTCGAAATAAATCGTAATAGAGGTTTATCAATTTTGCTTGTCCAACAGCCGAATAAAGTTGACGTTGATCCACTACATCCATTTTTTTATTGATACCTAGAATACTACGTCCCGAAGCAACCGCACCCGACGATATCATTACGATTTCCACTCCTTTTTTATGAAGCTGCGAAATTTGATCGACCAACGCCGACATGCGTGTGATGTCCAATGTTCCATCGGCACGGGTCAGAACATTGCTGCCAATTTTTACTGCTATTTTTTTAAATCGCAACGACATATCTTTATTTTTAAGTAGAACCGTCTTATTTTTCATTATAAATCACATGAAGCAACGTTGTTCCCACTGCTTTCAGGGTGTTCTTGTCAACATTATCCATTGTGTCATTAATTGTATGCCAATAAGTTCCAAAACCACTGTCCGAATTAGGATCGTAATGAATAATATCGATGCTGGGGATTCCCAAAATTTGATTCACGTAGATATGATCGTCGGTAATTGCTCCACCTTTTTGATTTATAAAATAACTACCAAAACCTAAACTTTGAGCTTGCGACCAAACTTTGTCGACCACTCCGCCGGCATAATAATCGGAAGATTGTTCTCTGTAAAATTTAGCCTGTGGCGCGCCCACCATATCCAATAAAATACCGTAACGAGCTGTATATCCTGGAATATGTGGATGCTTTGCCCAATACTGAGTTCCCAAACACCACGAATCTTCGGTATTTTCACTTCTGAAATTCTCCGGCGCACCGTAATCTTCAGAATCTACAAACAGTATGTCGACCCCTACCGTCGGATTATTTTTATTTATTTGTCGCGCAATTTCCAAAAGAACTCCAACTCCGCTTGCTCCATCGTTGGCAGCCATTACAGGTTTTTTGTGGTTTTTCGGATCCGGATCGTGATCGGCCCAAGGGCGTGAATCCCAGTGCGAAAATAATAAAACGCGAACTTCTGTTTCGGGATTGAATGACCCGATAATATTGGTCGATTTTAGAACTGTACCATCAAAAGCCAACAAATCGGCTTTTTGTTCGACAACCTGCGCTCCAAATCTTTTTAATTCTGACGACAAATAATTTGCGCAATCATCGTGAGCTTTTGTATTGGGCACACGCGGTCCAAAGTCAACTTGTTTTTGAATATATTTATAGGCTGAATCTGCTGCAAAGTCGGGAACATTCACGATTGTTTCTACAATGTTTTTTGTTTTTTGAGTTGCATTGTTACATGCTACAAACGGAAGAATAGCAAATAAAAGGAAAAGTATTTTTTTCATACAATCGCAATATCTTTTATAGTTGCACAAACTACAATGTAAGTTTTTAGCATCATTTTATAATTGTCCGTATTTATTTTAGGTCAATATATTACAAAACGAAGCACAAAGATACTGATTTATGATAAAAAAACCGCATCAACAAATCAGTTGATGCGGTTTTGTATTCTGTTTTTGTCCGTTTTATAGGATTGCTACATTTATCTGCTTGCGATAAATTAGAAATTCCATTTTGCAGCCAGTGTAGGGCAAACTTTGAAACCATCTACAGCTCCGAAGTTACTTGCTACTTCGATTTCACTTCCTAAAGACAGATTTTTAGTTACATTGTACCAAAACTGTGGTTCAGAAATAAATACAAATTTCGTATTTGTAGGAATTGCCAAAGCATCACCTTGAGCATTTGTGAAGTTTACATTATCTTCTCTCCAAAAATCAGCAAATCCCGATACTGTAAGTTTGTCTTTGAAGAAGTTAAGATTCCAAACACCTGTCAACTGGAATGAGGCAGGATTTTTATCTTGAATATATTTGTAAAGCACTTTGAAATTTAAAAATTTAGTAAATGTTTTGTCGTGCCAACCATAATCAATACCTCCCAACCATGCGTTATTAATAGGCAAATAAGCTGAACCTGCTCCCAATAAACCGCCGTTGTATTCTACATGTGCACTAAGAGGACCGTTCCAAAATTTCAAACAGCGGGCAATTTCCATGTAAGCCAATGAAGGGTGATTGCCAACTTCACTATTATAATCGATATCTACAAAGAAGAAAGTATTACCCCACTTGTCCGGTTTAAACATTTCTAAAGTAGTGGTAACATAATGACGATTTTTCCCAAAATCATAATGAACCTGAAGGTTCTGTGCCATCATACTTGCTGAGAATAGAACGGCGATCAGTAAAAGTGTGTTCTTTTTCATTTTAATTACATTTTTAAAAATTTGTTGGCAAAGATAATTCATTTGATTCTTATTGACAACCGTTAATATTTTATTTCATTCGTTGCAATAAAAATTCAATTTTTTATTTTAGATTTGTCGAGAATTTTGCCAACAGATGCAAATAAATCGAGAAAAATGAGTTGAAAAATAAAAAACAAGCAATTTTTCTTGATTTTTTGCTCAAAAAATGCAAAATCATTAAAATGCTGGTAATGTTAATGTTATAAGCTGATTGCTTTGAGCAAAAAACAGAAAAAGATGCTGAAACATCAAAAAACAGGTTGTAAAACATGTTTTTTTACTTGTGCAACTCCATTTTAAGCCGTTTATTTGCATCGTTAACTAAACAACACAATCTTTTTTATACCTTAAAAAAACTAATACCTATTTAAACGCGAGACTTTGTGAAAAGTCTCGCGTTTTTTGTATCACCCTCATTTATTTTATGCACAATTTTAGAATTTTGTGCAAGGATAAACTTGGTACTTAAATAAAAATTGCTATTTTTGCGGGTCATTTTTCTGCCTTGAATCTTTCAAAATACGCATCTTCACATTAATGCAGGAAAACAGCAAAGGAATCAAATTAGTAGTCGAAATATTAATTTTTAATTGATAAAAAATGAGTTTTAAAATTGTTGTTCTTGCAAAGCAAGTACCCGACACGCGCAATGTGGGTAAAGACGCAATGAAAGCAGACGGAACAGTAAACCGTGCCGCACTGCCAGCGATCTACAACCCTGAAGATTTGAATGCGTTGGAACAGGCTCTACGCTTGAAAAGTAAAATTAAAGGTGCAACGGTTCACATCCTGACCATGGGACCGGCCCGTGCAGCCGAAATTATTCGCGAAAGTATGTATCGGGGTGCCGATGGTGGTTTTTTATTAAGCGGACGTGAATTCGCCGGTTCCGATACATTGGCAACTTCTTATGCATTGGCTTGCGCTATTCGTAAAATGGGGAAAGTGGATTTAATCGTATGCGGTCGTCAGGCGATTGATGGTGATACCGCTCAGGTTGGACCTCAGGTAGCAGAAAAACTTGGTTTAAACCAAATTACCTACGCCGAAGAAGTACTGGATTTATCGGACAACAATATTACCGTAAAACGCCGTCTCGAACGCGGTGTTGAAGTAGTTAAAGCTCCTCTCCCTATTGTGGTAACTGTAAATGGTTCGGCTGCCGAATGCCGTCCACGCCACGCAAAACTTACTATTAAATATAAACGCGCCGCTACTCCTTCCGAAAAACAGGAAGCGGGCAACGATTATACCGATTTTTATGACAATCATTCGTACCTTAATATTACTGAATGGGGCGTAAACGATATCGAACACGATATTCAATGGTTGGGATTAACCGGTTCGCCTACCAAGGTAAAACAAATCGAAAATGTAGTTTTCACTGCGAAGGAAAGCAAAAAACTCACTGCTTCCGATTTCGAGATCGAGAGTTTAATGAAAGAATTAATTGCTAACCACACAATCGGATAATTTACCATGAACAACATATTTGTATATTTAGAAATTGAAGATGGCATCGTAGGCGATGTTAGCTTGGAACTTCTTACAAAAGGACGCAGTTTGGCTCAGCA
>JBBIID010000071.1:0-10966 GCA_037446675.1 Paludibacter sp. | reverse complement strand
TTATTATAATTTACAACGTGAATCATATCTCGGACTTGTAGAATATAATGAGGAGTTGAGAAAAAAATATGACTGGACAAAAAAGATAGGTGAAGCAGAACTTAATTATCTCAAAAGGAAAGGTGAAGAACTTAAAAAACAGGCTTACGATAATGAATCGGTTCAGAGTGATTTGTTTGCAAAGCTTCAAAATTCTACTTATACTGAAACAGTAAAAGAAACTGGATTTTGGGGACAAACAGTACTAAAAGAAAATTCTTTTTCTCTTGCAGGTAAGACGTATGATGAAATATCAAAACTTGCAGCAGAAGGTAAATTGTCAAAAGAAGGAGAGGCATACTATGAAGCTTTAAAGAAGGCTAAAGAAGAAGGAGAAGATATTATAAGTATGCAAGAAGAGTATCTTGAGGAATTAAAAGAGTCATTTACAGGAACGACCGCTGACAGTATTACGGATAGCATAGTTGATGGGTTTAAAGCGGGAAAGAATTCTGCTGCTGATTTTGCTGAAGATTTCGAAATTCTTATGTCTGGAGCTGTAGAATCTGCTCTATCTAAACTTACAGATCAACGTGTTCAGGATTGGTATGATCAGTTTGCTGAAATGAGTTCAGATGGGTTGACTGAAAGTGAAAAGGTAACCCTTAAAAAACTATGGGATTCAATGATTGAAGATACAAGTGCTGATGCACAATCATTGCAAGAATTAACCGGTGTTTCGATAGGTACAACCAGAACCGGAGCTTCAAAAGGTATCGCACAGGCAGACCAAAATTCAATCGATGAACTTAACGGACGTATGACAGCTATTCAGGGTCATACTTTTATGATTAACGAGAATGTAGGTTCTATTAAATCAGATATGGCATATTTGAGAGAAAATAGCGGTCAGGTGCTTAGGCATCTTGCAGGAATAGAGAGTAATACATTTAATCTAATAGAAATGAAAAGTGAATTATCAAAAATACGACAGGGGATTTCAGATATTAACACAAAGGGAGTGAATATAAAATGATAATCATAAATTAATATCTATAATTCTATAACTAACATATCTCAACAATATGTTATAAAACACAAATATTCTATATGTGTTTCTATTACGCACACTTCATAAGTTACTAAAAACAAATTGATTACACAATAGTTTTGATTCAGAAAAATAGTTTCAATTTTGTCAGACAATCATAAAAAATTTATAACATGACTAAAAATGAAATTAACAGTTTACTACATGTATCTGGATTTGACCCTGAAAAGCCACTTTGGCAAATGAGCATTTTTGAATTTGCAGAACTCATTTTATCGTTACAGCCAAAACCAACACTACCAGAACCAGAACAGGAGTATTTAAACACCAATGAAGCAAGTGAGTATTTGAAAGTAAGCCGTTCAACGCTTTTACGTTGGAAGGATGATTATTTACCATGTATTAAAAAAGGTGGGGTTTTGAGATTTAGAAAAAGTGATTTAGATAATGCATTAAAAAAATAGCATTTGTAAAATGGAAAAAATAAATGAATTTGTGCAAGTATTTGCATCAATCGGAGCATTAGCATCCAAAGAGTGTAATACTACCAAAGACAATGAAGCCAGAAGCACGGCTTCAATAGTTTGCTATGGCTTAGACGCTTTAAATGAGTTTGCCGGTAACAATGATCACAGAACCTCTTTTCTTATGAAATGTATCCGGGATAAGTTTGACCCAAAAGATAAATTTGGAGCTGAAATATATCAATTCATGGATAGCATTACTGAGTTAATTATTCAATCAAATAGATTTGTATGGGAATTTGGCAAAATATCAACAATTATCAAGGAATACGAAAAAAACATCAAATAAAATCAATAAATTATGAAAAATACAATTGTTTTTGACGAAAATAAAGGAGTAAATAAATACACCGTAAAACATTTTGATGTAGTAATCGACCTGATAAATGGTAAGATCGTTGCTGAATTTGACTTTGAAAAGCAGAACATGAATATCTCGGGTTACGAAACTATCCTAAACCATTTTGACGAATTAGATAACAGTCTTGAAACATTATCCATTATTAAAAAGCCAGTTGATAAAATTACTGTAGGTGAGTTTGTGAGGATTTTCGGAGTTAATAAATAACTATCAAATGGAATACGAGGAAAGGATAGACAGACAACAGGGCAATTATATAGTAGCATCCAGTAGGGATTTTGAAAACATACTGATTCAGAAACCTATTGAACTGATAACAGGACAAATCAATCCTAAAGATTTTACTGACTTACACGGATGGTTTACCTGCAGATGTCAGTACTTAGGTTTATTGGATGATAAAAGACATATGCAACAGGCTGTATTTTATCTGGGTGGTGGTAAAGATGATCTATTCAGTAAAGGCGGTTTTTATTACGATCTTACTTTCATTATAGAACCAAACCGAATTGGGAAATCATACAAGCCTGGAACATTCAGGGATGTATATCTGAAAAAGAAACCAAACGGACAATATTACTGGAAATAATAAGAATTAATCGGTTTTTTCAGCTAAATTATTGTCAATTCGAATTAATACTTAACTTTGTGAATAACTTTAAAAACAAATAAATTATGAAAAAGACAATTTTTATTTTAATGTCAGTATTTTTGATATTATCATGTGAAAAACAGTCAGTTGAGAAATCAATTGATTGTGTAATTTTGGCTAATGATACTATTGCGAACAACGTTCAATCAACTATTTCAGCAACTTTCAAAACAGAAAACACAAGTATTGCAAAGGTTGAATTGTTTATTGATGGAGTTTCAAACAAAACACTTTTTGCAAGCCCTTTTGATTTTAAAGTTACATTAAACAGTCTAACAACAGGCTCTCATGTTATTACTATTAATGCTACAACGGTTGAAGGAAATTCAAAAACATTTACTAAGAACGTATTTTTTAAAGTAAACTTAGGAGATGTGTATATGGGTGGAATAGTTATTAGCTTGTCTTCAAATAAAGTTAATGGTATAATTGCATCAACGAGCGACCTTACTGGTGGTGTTCTGGGGTTGTACAAATATGGAGCCTATAACGGTAATTACCAAGCATACAGCATGGATGATGGATTGTCAAATACAAATAAGTTTGTCGGTAAGTTTGATTCAAACTACGCAGCTATAGCTTGCTTAAATCTTACTTATAATGGATATTCTGATTGGTATCTACCAGCATTAAATGAGTTATTGTTATTTGAGAATTATAGAGTACTTCTAAATATACCAGAAAGAAGCGGAAATGTATATTGGTCTTCTACTGAATCGAGTACAGACGTTAATAGTGCTTATAGTCATAGTTTCGGAGGAATGTTGGGGCAACCATGTGATAAGCAAAAAGGGTATTATGTAAGACCTGTTAGAAAATTCTAATAACATATCATACAGATAAAAGTATATTTTTCTATTATTAAAAGCTGTATCTTTGTATAAAAGATTTTGAGGAATAAAAGGACGAGTTGTGCAAATGTTATGCAAATGACAAAACTAAAAATTACAATTATCTAAATATCAATACGTTAATTGATTTAAAAGTAGTCCCGCCGGGAATCGAACCCGGATCTAGTGTTTAGGAAACACTTGTTCTATCCATTGAACTACAGGACCATTTTTGAGAAGCGGTGCAAAAATACATTTTTAGCAGGACATACACAACCAAAAACTAATTCTAGTTGTATAGTTTGTAAACAAAAAGCGATGAGCAAAAACAAATTTTTCGTAGTTTGGGAAGGAAAAGAGCCCGGTATTTACCGTTCGTGGGAAGAGTGCAAACGTCAGATTCACGGCTATCAGGGCGCAATTTACAAAGGCTTTCCAACGGAAGAAGAAGCAAAAATAGCTATTGCTTCACCGGCATGGGATTACATTGGAAAAAATGCAAAAACAAAACAGCCAACGCCGGATGAAATTTCCAAAGTCGGCAAACTAAACTTCGAAAGCTTATCTGTTGATGCAGCTTGCAGTGGGAACCCCGGATTAATGGAATATCGGGGCGTTTACACGCGAACAGGAGAAGAAATCTTTCATCAAGGTCCATTCAAAGAAGGAACAAACAATATCGGCGAATTTCTGGCATTGGTTCACGGGCTTGCATTTTTGAAACAAAAAAACAGTCCACTTCCAATTTATACCGATAGTAGAACTGCTTTGGCTTGGGTAAAAGCAAAAAAAGCAAAAACCCTTCTCGAAAAAAACGAACAAAACGCCATACTATTCGACCTAATCGAACGCGCGGAAAACTGGTTGAAAACAAACAATTACTCTACGCAGATTATGAAATGGGAAACTCCAGTTTGGGGTGAAATTCCAGCCGATTTCGGACGAAAATAGCTTACTCCAGCATTTTATCAATCAGCTTCCTCATTCTCTGAAATTCTTCAACATCGTATAGTCTCGTCAGCATTACGATTTTACCAGTTTTATCTATAATCACGTTTCGGGTAATTCCTGCCTCACGTTGCGCATATAAAGCAAATATATCGGCATTTGGGTCCAATCCAATCGGGTAAGTAATCGGAATCGCTTTCGCAAAATTCTTTACCGTTTCCAGTGGTTCGTCCCGATCGATAGCCAACAAGGCAAAATTCGGATTCGATTTATGTTTTTGCCAAATATCTTTTTCAATAAAAGGCATTTCTTTACGGCAAACGCTGCACCAACTGGCCGTAAACTGCAACATCACCACTTTTCCTCTGAAATCAGATAGTTTTACAGTTTTGCCATTTGTAAGTTTCATGCTAAAATCAGGAGCTAAATCGCCTGTTTTTACGAGATATGCCCTATCATCGGGAGTTTGAGATGTAGCGTAAATTGCTGTAAAAAGCAGCATTATTGTCAGAATACGTTTTATCATTTTAAAAACATTTTAAAATTACACTTCAAAAAAACCGTTACAAGCATTCTTGCAACGGTTTTTGTTTATTTATTTCGGGTTATTTACATTTCCCATTGTTCGCAAGAATCAATCAGGTCATCAAATGTTTTGATTTTTGCTTTCGCCTGAACTTCTTCAATTTGTTTTGTCACGCCTTCATCATACGTTTCTTCTTCAATATCACGAATTACTCCTAAAGCAATTGGCATTTCAGGCCCTTGCATTAAGGCTAATTTCATCTGAAGCGTAGTATCTTCGCAAGCTGCATCATGTACAAGAATATCATCTTCGGTTACTCCGTTTTGGCCAATCGTTACCACTTTCAAATTAAATCCGTCCAAGACAAGACCTTTATTCTGATCTTTACCGAAAATCATTCGTTTGCCATGCTCAAGGACAATGGTTCTGTCGGCTCTGAATTCTTTTTCGGACAACCAGCCGTGCGCACCATCATTAAAAATAACACAATTCACCAAGCATTCAACAATAGATGTTCCTTTATGATTTGCAGCAGCAGCCATAGTCATTTGCGCATTTTTCAAATCCACATCGAGCAAACGTCCGAAGAAAGTTCCTCTCGCACCGATTGTCAATTCAGCAGGACGGAATGGACGTTCAACAGTTCCGAAAGGAGACGATTTCGTAACGTATCCCTTTTGAGTAGTCGGAGAATATTGTCCTTTTGTCAAACCATAAATCTGATTATTGAAAAGCAACACATTAATGTCTACATTACGACGAACGCTATGAATAAAGTGATTTCCTCCAATGGCTAAACAGTCACCATCGCCGGTAATCTGCCAAACCGATAATTTTGGATTAGCCACTTTCACTCCGGTAGCAATTGCTGCTCCACGACCGTGAATCGTGTGAAATCCGTAACTACTCATGTAATATGATAAACGTGACGAACAACCGATTCCCGAAATAATAGCTGTTTCGTGAGGTGGAACACCTACATCAGCCATTACTTTTTGCAACGAACTTAGCACCGCATAATCGCCGCAACCCGGACACCAGCGCACATACTGGTCACTTTTAAAATCTTTGGCGGTATATTGTATTTTTAATTCTTTAGTTTCCATAATCTGAACTGTGATTTTTTACTTCAATAATGTTGCGAAATGTTCTTCCAACTCTGTAGCCGTAAAAGGTTGTCCCTGCACTTTGTTGTATTGCAAAAACTCAACTCCCGGTACTTTCGAACGAAGATAAGTAGCAAATTGTCCGCTATTCAATTCGCAAACCACTACTTTTTTGAATCCCTGAATCAATTCCACTGCATTTTTAGGAAGAGGATTAATATAATTAAAATGAGCCAAAGCCACTTTTTTACCTTTTTTATTGATAGCATTAACCGCGCTCATCAAATGCCCGTGAGTTCCACCCCAACCAATTACCAACAAATCGGCATCTTTATTTCCTTCAAGTTTTACATCCGGCAACACATTACTGATGTTTTGGATCTTTGTCTCACGCGTATCAACCATTTTTTGGTGATTTATCGGGTCGGTAGAAATACTTCCAGTAGAATAGTCTTTTTCCAAACCTCCATTCCGGTGTCCGAATCCTTCAACGCCCGGAATGCTCCAGTAACGAACCTTAGTTTTTTCGTCGCGCGAGGTTACATTAATTCCTTCCATTCCCGGTTTGGAATAATTTGGTTTAATCTCGGGAAGATCGGCTAATTTCGGTAATTTCCACAACGATGTTCCGTTTCCGATAAAAGCATCAGTCAACAAAATAACCGGAGTCATGTGTTCCAATGCGATTTTACTTGCCATAAACGCATAATGGAAACAATCATCAGGAGTTCCTGCTGCCATAACCACAGCCGGACTTTCACCGTTTCGTCCATACAACGCTTGCAATAAATCAGTTTGTTCTGTTTTTGTTGGCAAACCGGTTGATGGTCCACCGCGCATTACATCTACAATCACAATTGGAAGTTCGGACATTACTGCCAAACCAATTGCTTCCGATTTCAAGGCCAAACCAGGACCTGAAGTATTTGTAGCAGCCAAACGTCCTGCAAAAGCTGCACCTAAAGCAGAAGTGATACCGGCAATTTCGTCTTCGGCCTGCACCACTTTTACGCCTAAATCCTTGCGTAACGAAAGTTCCTGCATAATATCGGTTGCAGGAGTAATAGGATAACTTCCGAGGAATAATTCAAGGCCGGCTTTTTTAGAAGCCGCGATTAATCCCCATGCTGTTGCTTTGTTTCCGCTAATACTGGTGTATTTTCCCTTCGGAGTATCGTGCGATTTTTCTACAAAATATGTATTTATTGCCAAATGTAGATTGTTTCCATAGTTGTATCCATCTGTCAGCACTTTAACATTGGCATGCAACAAGTCTGGTTTTTTGCCAAATTTATTTTCAAGGAAATGGATCGCCTGATCAATCGGACGATTGAATAACCAGCAAACCAATCCTAACGAAAACATATTTTTGCTTCGCAAAACCGTTTTATTTTCAAATCCGAAATCTTTCAGACTTTCCTGAGTCATTGTAGAAAGCGGAGCTGGAATCAACTGAATTGTATCGGACATTCCTAATTCTTCGAAAGGATTTTCAGTTTTAAATCCAGCTTTTTCGAAACCTGATTTTACAAAGGCATCCGCATCAAATATAATAACACCACCTCTTTTAATTGCTTTGGCATTTACTTTTAAGGCTGCCGGGTTCATCACTACCAACACATCTGCATCATCGCCCGGTGTATATATCTTACTTGATCCCAAATGCACCTGAAATCCGGAAACTCCCCCTAAAGTACCTTGAGGAGCGCGAATCTCGGATGGAAAATCCGGGAAAGTAGAAATTTCGTTACCTAAAATAGCCGAAAGATTGGAAAATAAGGTTCCGGTAAGCTGCATACCATCACCGGAGTCGCCCGAAAAACGAATGACCACATTATCCAATTCGGTGGTTTTTGTTTTTTCCATGATTAAAATGAAGATTTATAAAGAATTATAGTATTATTGCTTCTGACAAAAATAAACATTCGCTATTCCTCAAACAATTATATTAACCATTGTATAGTTTATTTGCCTGTTTATAACGATTACAGTTTTATAATTTGTATTTATTAAAAAATTCTTCTCAATAACAAATTAGAATTCTGCATTGTTCGGTGTGCGTGGGAATGGAATTACGTCGCGAATGTTGGCCATACCTGTAACGAACAACAACAAGCGTTCGAAGCCAAGTCCGAAACCAGAGTGAGGAGCTGTTCCAAATCTGCGGGTATCAAGATACCACCAAATATCTTTCATCGGAACATCCATTTCTTCGGCGCGGGTTTTCAATTTTGTGAAGTCTTCTTCACGTTGCGAACCTCCGATAATTTCACCAATTTTAGGGAAAAGCACGTCCATAGCACGTACCGTTTTTCCATCTTCGTTCTGTTTCATATAGAACGATTTTATTTCTTTTGGGTAATCGGTAAGTATCACCGGTTTTTTGAAGTGTTGCTCAACTAAATAACGTTCGTGTTCCGATTGCAAATCAGTTCCCCAGCCTACAGGGAATTCAAATTTGTGCCCTTTGGCAACAGCAGCTTCCAGAATTTCAATTCCTTCGGTATATGTCAAACGAATAAAATCGTTGTTTACCACAAAATTCAATCGTTCGATTAGTTCTTTGTCGTACATTTTGCAAAGGAAATCCAAATCGTCCTGACAATTATCCAACGCCCATTTCACACAATACTGAATGAAATCCTGAGCCAGTTGCATGTTTTCGCCAATCTCATTGAAAGCCACTTCCGGTTCTATCATCCAGAATTCGGAAAGGTGACGTGGAGTGTTTGAATTTTCGGCACGGAAAGTTGGGCCAAAAGTATAAATTGAACCCATCGACATAGCCGCTAACTCGCCTTCGAGCTGCCCCGAAACGGTAAGACTTGCCTGTTTTCCAAAGAAATCATCGCTATAATCTATTGAACCTGATTCTTCCTTTTTAAGGTTGTAAAGGTTCATTGTTGTAACCTGAAACATTTGTCCGGCTCCTTCACAATCGGATGCTGTAATAATTGGCGTATGGAAATAGAAGAATCCGCGTTCGTGAAAGAAAGTATGAATGGCCATTGCCATGTGGTGACGAATACGGAACACCGCGCCAAAAGTATTGGTACGAGGACGAAGGTGTGCTATTTCACGAAGAAACTCCAACGTATGACCTTTCTTTTGCAATGGATACAACTCCGGATCGGCAGTTCCATATATTTCGATTTTCTCAGCTTGTACTTCAACTGTTTGTCCTTGTCCAAGAGACTGCACCAACTTACCGATAACACTCACACATGCACCGGTTGTAATTGGTTTAAGAAATTCGTCGCCAAATTTCTCATTATCTACAACAATTTGAATATTATTTATTGTCGAACCGTCATTCAAAGCAATAAAACTAACACTTTTGTTCCCGCGGCGAGTCCGTACCCAACCTTTAATGTTTATTTCCGCACCATAGTTAGTTTGTTTCAGTGCGTCAACAATAACCGTCCTATTCATAATAATTTGTTTATAGATATACCTTTAAAAAAACACTTTCTCATTTTTGAATTTGCAAAAGTACAAAATTTCATTGTAATATAAAACAAAAAAGCACCTTATCCCATCCGGACAGGTGCTTCTTGTTATTTTAGCAATATTTTTGTTTATTTATTCGTTTCGTTGCTTCCACCAATCATACTCATGGCGCATCTGAATCCGATATCATTGCTCGATTTATCCTGATCCAGGAATCGACGAGTAGAAGGATTCAACCAGTAAGCACGGTCTTTCCATGAACCACCTTTATACACTCTCGTTTTATCGGTAATTTTAGGACGCAACACATCGGTTGGATCAATTTTATCTTTTGTCATCAAACTTGACAATCCGGTTGAGTCGGCAATTGTAAAGTTGATTTGCGACATTGGATCGCCATCTTTGTAGTTACGAACATCGTCGTTCTTAGCTACTTCGGTTGCGATTCTTCCCAGCGAGTCAACTTTATATACTTTATTTCCAATCGCATCTGTACTCGCAGCAATAGGTGACAAATATACATTTCCACGGAATGAATTATATTCAGCAACATCATCATAAGTTGTTGAGCGATAAACATCCAGCACCCATTCATTAACATTTCCAGCCATATTGTACAATCCAAAATCGTTTGGAGAATACCAGTTTACAGGAGCTGTAATTGTAGCTTTATCGTTCAAGCTACCCGATGTTCCCATCATATCTCCTCTTCCTCTTACGAAGTTAGCCTCCATTTGACCCAATTGCTTTTTCGTTGGATTTCGCATTTGAGCACCCGACCATGGATAAATTTTACCTTCAGGTACCATTCCATCGTTGGTGGCTTTTATAGCATAAGCAGCAAATTCCCATTCGGCTTCGGTTGGTAAACGATACGACGAAAACAAAATTCCATCGCTCATATCCACCTTGCGGTCGTTGCCATACAAGTCTTTTTTGCTTTTCTTTCCTGCTTTTGGCTGATAACCAGCTTGAAGAAGATATTTTTGAGTATTAAATACAAAACTTGAAGCAATCGAATCTAAGCTGGTTTGTTTTTCGAGCGAAGCAAAATCGGGGGCGGCAATAATTCCTGCATTTATCAACGCCAATTCATTTACGCGGTCGGTTCTCCATGTACAATAATCCATCGCCTGTTCCCAAGTAACTCCAACTACCGGATATTGGTCGTATGCCGGGTGGTTAAAATAATTTTCCAAATATGGTTCATTATACGCTAGCTCTTCTCTCCACACTTTCACGTCTGGTTGAGCTTTTTCAACCAATTTTGGAGCCGTTTTACCAAACACAACCTGCATCCAGTTTGTGTATTCGCGCCAGTCAATATTTCTGATTTCATATTCGTCCATATAAAACGAGCTAACGGTAATCCGTCGTGGCTTATTATCGCGGGGAGCGGTAATAAATTCGCCTTTTTGTCCGATAGTAAATGATCCGCCCTCGATGGCAACCATTCCGGTCGGAGTTTGTGAAATATAATTCTTCTTTACCGTAAATCCTGTCGCAGTTTTATCATTGTAATTCCAGCCGGTTACACGG
>JBBIID010000070.1:10682-10981 GCA_037446675.1 Paludibacter sp. | reverse complement strand
GTAACTGGTAAAAATGGAGATGAATCTATCAATATTTCTTTAGGGACTCAATTGGTGGGGGATCCAATGGCGGGGGTAGTATCGACAGTCATTCCTATCCTAGGAGATTATGGAAAAGGCAAAGTAAGTAATTTTGCTCTTTACGACATGATGAAGAAGAATCCAGGTTATGATGTAGTGCTTTATCCACAATACGAAACTAAAAAATTCGTGATTCCATTTATTTATTCGAAAACAACAGTGAAAGCAACTGCCCGATTAGGAAAAATAAAATAATTACATTGGCAACTAACAAAAAA
>JBBIID010000070.1:0-10645 GCA_037446675.1 Paludibacter sp. | reverse complement strand
ATCAGTTATTATAATTACAGTTCCAAATCCACATTATGCAATTCCACCCAAGGTAAACCATGAATGTTCAATTGTTCCATAAATGGATCCGGATTGAATTCTTCCACGTTGTAAACTCCTGCTTTTTTCCAAAGACCTTTCATAAACATCATGGCTCCAATCATAGCCGGAACACCGGTTGTGTAACTTACGCCCTGAGTACCGGTTTCCTTGTAAGCAGCTTCGTGACTACAGTTATTGTAAACGTAATATGTTTTTTCTTCTCCGTTCTTGATTCCTTTAATGCGACAACCGATTGATGTCCAGCCGGTATAATTTTCGCCCAAATCGCCCGGGTTTGGCAATACAGCTTTTAGGAACTGAATAGGAACGATTTTCACACCGTTGTATTCCACTTCATCGATACGAGCCATACCGATATTTTGGATCACACGCAAGTGAGTTAGATATTCCTGACCAAAAGTCATCCAGAAACGTGCACGTTTGATAGTCGGGAAATTTTTCACCAACGATTCCAGTTCTTCGTGATAAATCACATACGATTCTTTCGGACCAATTTCCGGATAATTCAACGCTTTATGGACTTCGTGTGGTTCAGTTTCCACCCATTGTCCGTTTTCCCAATATTTTCCGCGTTGCGATACTTCACGAATGTTGATTTCAGGATTAAAATTGGTAGCAAATGCTTTTCCGTGGTCACCTGCGTTACAATCAACAATATCAAGATATTGAATTTCGTCGAAATGATGTTTTGCTGCATAAGCGGTATAAATACTTGTCACACCCGGGTCAAATCCACAACCCAGAATGGCTGTCAATCCTGCTTTCTCGAATTTTTCTTTATAAGCCCATTGCCAGCTATATTCAAAATGAGCCTCATCTTTGGGCTCATAATTAGCTGTATCCAAATAGTTCACTCCGGCTTCCAGGCAGGCATCCATAATGGTCAAGTCCTGATACGGAAGCGCTACATTCACAACCAAATCAGGCTTATAATCATTGAGAAGAGCTACCAATTCAGGAACTACATCAGCATCTACCTGAGCCGTTTTCACTTCTACGCCATAACGTGCTTTTACGTCAGCGGCGATTGTGTCGCATTTTGATTTGGTGCGACTGGCCAACATGATTTCAGTAAATACATCCGGATTCTGAGCCACTTTGTGGACTACCACGGTTCCAACACCTCCGGCACCGATAATCAATACTTTTCCCATTTTTTATTTATTGAGCGTTTTGTTTTATTATTTTGATTGCAAAAATAGTTGTTTTTATGGAATTTAGAAAATGAATAAATATTTATATTTATGCAACTATCATTCTAAAACCACTTAAAACCTGATTAAACTAGATAAATTGTCGGATCAAATCCTTCCAAAGCTTCTTTTCGCTCAGTACAGGTTCCACAAGTTCCACAATGAATTTCTTGTCCGTTGTAGCAGGAATACGTTTTTTCAAAAGGAACATTTATTTCCTTACCAATCAATGCTATTTCTCGTTTGCTAAGATTGGTAAACGGTGCAAGGATTTCAACATTATTGTAAGTTCCGAAACTAATCGCCTGACTCATAGATTGTACAAAATTTTCTCTGCAATCGGGATAAATAGCATGATCGCCCGCATGATTCGAAATTAAAAGATATTTACAATCAATACTTTCGGCCAATCCGGCTGCAATACTCAACATAATCCCATTGCGAAAAGGCACAACTGTTTTTTTCATATTCTTATCCTCATAATGTCCGTTTGGAATTTCGCCCCCCGATTGCAAAAGATCGGACACAAAACCCATTTTATTCAAGTCCATTTCAATCACACGATGTTCAATCCCCAATGCAAAGCAATTTTTTGCCGCATACTCAATTTCACGCTCATTATGTTTCGATCCGTAATTAAACGAAACTGCCAAACGAATGCGGTCGGCATATTTGTAAAGGGCAACGGAACTATCCATTCCGCCTGAATATAAAATGACTATATCTTTCATTTGTTCTGTTTTAAAAGTACAAAATTAGTCTAAAGCTACGAGAATTGAAGCAAGAACTATTTTTTTTGTATTTTTGTATTCAATTTTCACGTTTAAATAATAGGATGAACATTACATCTACCAAAATACTTCCTGCCGAATGGGCTGAACAGGAGTTTGTTCAACTTACTTGGCCACACTCAAACACCGATTGGGCGCATATGCTCGATGAAGTGACTGAATGCTTCGTAAACATAGCCCGTGAAATACTAAAACGCGAAAATCTGGTAATAGTCTGCGTTGATTCCGATGAAGTGGAAGTTCATTTTACTGAAGATGAACTGGAGAAAATTACTTTTGCCGAAATGGAAACCAACGATACTTGGGCGCGCGATCATGGTGGAATTACTGTTTTTGAAGATGGCAAACCAATCGTTTACGATTTTACTTTCAACGGTTGGGGGATGAAATTCGCTGCGAATCATGACAATATGATTACGCGAAAACTATATACAGCAGGAATTTTCGGAGAAGCCGGACATAAGAATTGTTTTGATTTTATTCTGGAAGGTGGAAGCATTGAATCTGACGGTGAAGGAACTGTTTTGACAACTGCCGAATGTTTATTGTCTGATAATCGTAATAACCTTTCGGAAGATGATGTGGACGCAAAATTGAAAGAATACTTCGGTTTAAAACAAGTTTTATGGTTGAACTACGGTTACCTTGCCGGTGACGACACTGACAGTCATGTGGATACACTGGCACGACTTTGCGACAGAAGTACCATTGCCTATGTAAAATGTGATGATCCAGAAGATGAGCATTTCGAGGAATTGAAAAAAATGAAAAAAGAGCTGAGAAGTTTCAGGACTTCAACCGGCGGATATTTCAGGCTCATTGCACTCCCTATGGCCGATGCGGTGTATGAAGATGGAGAACGTTTACCGGCTACTTACGCTAACTTTTTGATTATTAACGGAGCAGTTCTGTTACCAACATATAATTCTCCAAAAGATGAAATTGCAAAAGAACAATTGCAAAAAGCATTTCCTGACAGAGAAATTGTAGGAATAAACTGTTTGGCATTAATAAAACAGCATGGATCGCTGCATTGCGTAACCATGCAATATCCAAAATCAATAGAATAAGAAACTCATGAAAATAGCATTAATACAACAAGCCAACTCTGCCGACCGTATTGCCAATGTAGCAAAACTGGAGAAAAATATACACGAATGCGCCGCTGAAGGAGCAGAATTAATCGTTCTTCAGGAACTTCACAACGGTTTGTATTTTTGTCAAACCGAAGATCCGGAAGTTTTTGAACAAGCAGAGACTGTTCCCGGCCCATCGACCGAGTCATTCGGAAAACTGGCAAAAGAACTTGGAGTGGTGATTGTGCTTTCACTTTTCGAGAAAAGAGCTGCCGGACTTTATCACAATACGGCTGTTGTGTTGGAAAAAGATGGAACGATTGCCGGGAAATACCGTAAAATGCATATTCCTGACGATCCGGCTTATTATGAAAAATTTTATTTCACACCGGGTGACCTTGGCTTCGAACCGATTCAAACTTCGGTTGGAAAACTGGGCGTATTGGTTTGTTGGGATCAATGGTATCCGGAAGCTGCACGACTTATGGCTATGGCTGGAGCCGAATTATTGATTTATCCAACTGCGATTGGCTGGGAAAGTACCGATACGGAAGATGAAAAATTACGCCAAAGAGGCGCGTGGATGACCGTCCAGCGCGGACATGCTATTGCTAACGGACTTCATGTTCTGACCTGTAACCGTACAGGTTACGAAGTCGATCCGTCGGGCGTTACCAATGGAATTCAGTTTTGGGGAAATAGCTTTGTAGCCGGACCTCAAGGCGAAATATTGCAACAAGCCTCGTACGAAAACGAAGAAAATATTATCCTCGATATTGATTTGAAACGGTCGGAAACCGTTCGTCGCATGTGGCCATTTTTCCGCGATAGAAGAATTGATGAGTTTGGAGATATTACAAAAAGGTGGAGAGAATAATTTTTTCAATCCACAAATATTTCGCCTTGTAAATATAGCTTTGCTTTTCCGCTGATCAGAATTCTGCCGTTCTCTTTTTTGCAATTCAGGAATCCTTTTCGTGACGATAATTGAATGGCAAACAATTCATTTTTTTCAAGCTTTTCAGACCAGTACGGCATCAGCGTTGTATGTGCCGAACCTGTCACCGGATCTTCGTTGATTCCCGATTGTGGAGCAAAAAAGCGTGAAACAAAGTCCGCATTATCACCTTTTGCAGTAACGATTATCCCACGACAATTGAATTTCGCGATTTCCAACAAATTCGGAATTAAATTTTTGATCTGACTTTCATTCTCAAAAACAAACATAAGATCGGTTTTTCCTTTCCATATTTCTAAAGGCAAAATATCGAAGCTGTTTTGTAAATTTGTGACATTTTCCATTTTCTCAATCGAATCGGCAGGAAAGTTTAAGGTGAGCCGATCTTCATCGCTCGCCACCAACAAATCACCACTTTGTCGTGATTTAAAAAGAATAGATTCCCTTGCGTGTCCCTCAAAATTAAATAAAACAAAAGCAGCAGCCAGCGTAGCATGTCCGCACAAAGCTACTTCCACCATTGGTGTAAACCATCTTATTTCATAAAAATCCTTTTGTTTTACATAAAATGCCGTTTCTGCCAGATTATTCTCCATGGTTATTTTTTGAAGCAATTCGTCGGAAAGCCATGATTCCAGCGGACAAACAGCTGCCGGATTTCCTGTAAAAACGCTTTCGGCAAAAGCATCAACCTGATAAATTTTCATCTTCATAGTTCTAAATTAAGAATCTCATAGTATTTATGGTATGTATTACGAGTACAATAATCTGAACAATAAACTTGTGACTCGTAACTAAATTCTTGTAACTACTTTTTCGTCTCCCACTCCAGCATTTTTTTCTTGCATTCCAGTCCCCAACGGAAACCGCCTAGTCCTCCATCAGTACGAAGAACACGGTGGCAAGGAATTAAATAAGCAATCGGATTAGCTCCAATGGCCGTTCCAACAGCTCTCACAGCTTTCGGTCGTCCAATTGCATCGGCTATTTTTGCATAAGTAGTCGTAGTTCCGGCCGGAATTTGTTGCAATGCTTTCCAAACCGATTGCTGAAAATCTGTTCCTAATGGTGTCAGTTCCGGTTTCTCATTATTTTCGAAAACCTGAATAGCTAATTTTTCGGCAGAGGCGTTATCCAGTTTAAAGTTTGTTTTCGGGAAGCGAAATTTTAAGTCAGCCAAAGCATCTTCGTTGGGTGATGGAAAAAGTAATGCATAAATTTCGGTTCCGGAAAACGCAATACAACAGATACCAAATGGACTGTTGGCAAAACCATAAAATAACTCCGATATTGTTTTTAATTGTTTCATCCTGTGTATTATTTATGTAAATGTTTTAAATGAGAATCTTTTTTAATAAATTAAATTAAAACTCTCTACAAAGATCAATTCAGAGCGGAAAAGTCCGCTAAATTTGTTTCGACAAAAATAAACAATAAGTTCAGGTTCTTGCCATCCGGACAAAAATATTTGAAGTCTATTTATTTTCAGATTATTAAAAGTATATTATATGAAAACAGCGATTCGTTTCGTTTTTTTTGCATTTTTGTGTTTCTCAACCACAGCATTTGCTCAATTAAGTTCATCGAAATGGCAGTCGAACCCGATGAATATTGATGGGAATGATTCCGATTGGGAAACGATGCCACGTTTTTTTAATTCGGAAGCAAGTGTGCAATATGAAGTAAGAAATGATACAAAAAATCTGTATATCATTCTAAAATCTTCGAACAGAAGTACGCAAATGCAATTGCTTCGTGCCGGATTCTCGGTAAAAATCAAAACAAACTCTCCTTCATTTTTAAAATCTGAAATTACTTTTTTTCCTTCACAAATGAATAATTTTCCATTCATGGGAGCAAAAAATGAGAATCAAAACCACTTGATTGAAAAAAGTGCATTTGATTCTATCAAAATATTAAAAGATTCGGCATCGTTGAACGGATTTTTGCATACGAGTGGGATAATTACGTCGCAGGATCAGGAAAAAAACAATATTTGTTTTGCAAAGAACAGAGAAAATCATGAGCAGATTGTATATGAAATACAAATTCCGCTCCGAGAGCTATTCGAAGATGATTACTCGTTAGCCGATATAACCCAAACGGCGCTTCAACTTCAGGTAGTCATCAATGAATTATCCAAAAATTCGATGAAAGAAATGATAGGTCGAACAGGAAAAGGCATGCATGAAGGTATGAGAAGAGGAGAAATGGGTGGAGAACTCGGAGATCAAATGGGAGGAAGAATGCGCGGTGGAGATATGCAGATGGGTGGAGGCATGGGAAGAACCCCAGAAATGCAAAGAAACATGAATAACGAAAGTGACTTTTCGATGTCGCGAAAAAATTTTAATATTAAGTTCACTTTAGCGACAAAAGAATAATAGGAATTCGTTACTTATTTTGAGATTAGTTGGAGAGTGCGTAATTTAGTTTTTTGTTTTTATTAATTCTAATAAAGTTTCCTTTTTCAGAATTTTATTTCCCCGGGAATAAACAAATTGTTGTAAAAAATAAATTTCCTTTGGAATCTCATATTTTCCCAATCTTTGCTCCAATTGGTTTTTTAATTTGTTTATTTTGACAAAAGAATATTCTTCTGATTCAATCATCAACACTACTTTATTCTCCAAAACATCATCTTGCACTGAAGAAATAAAATAATTTTCAGTGATCAAATCTTCAATCTTTTTTTCCACTTGCTCCGGATGAATTTTCACTCCACCCGAGTTTATAACAGCATCTGCCCTACCCAACCATTTAAAAGAATTTTCCGAGATTAATTCAACTACATCGTTGGTAACAATTTCATTATCGAGAAGATGGTTTGCTTTAATAACCAGACAATTTCTCTCATCCAACCGAATAGAAACACCTTTCAATACTGTAAAAAAATCGGACTTTTCAGTTCCATTAAATCTCCGCAAAGCAATGTGTGAGGCCGTTTCGGTCATTCCATAAGTTTCAAACATTGCCGTAGGAATTTCTTCGGCCAACTCTTCCAAAATTGAATTGACATGCCCGCCACCAACAATAATATTTTTTACGGGATAAGATTTCAATGTTTCAGCAGAATGGTGCAACTGATAGGGCGTTATAGCTGTAAAATCGAGTTGAATATCAATTTGTTCGAAAGGATTTGCTTTCGGTTCTACTGTAATCAGATCGAAGCCGCCCACCAAAGCGCGAACTAGCATCATTTTTCCGGCGATATAGGAAGCTGGTAGACAGAGTAAAGCCGTTTTCGAAACATCTAATCCGAAAAAGGCATTTGTCATTCGTGCCGAATTTCGCATGGTATTTTTCGAAAGTCGTATTTCTTTCGGTTTACCTGTCGAACCGGAAGTATAAGTGAGAATGTCATCCGAATCGTCGAACCAATTTTTCAGAAACGCATAAATTTCATTCTCCCACGAATCGACAGCTTCGTTCTCTCTGAATAATTCATTCAAATTCTCCGAATTATAAATTTCTCCGTTGAGTTTTATTCTATCCGAGTTCATGATAAAATCGGGCTTAAATCCCAGTTAATTTGAGGCTTGTAATATAATTTTGCATTTTCAATTACCAGAGGTGAAAAGATATTATTATGATACAATTGTCCTGTTCCTAATCCCTGAGGCAAGGTTGAATTCAACGAAAAAGTCCATTGTGCAATGGCATTCAGACCAATGTTGGATTCCAACGCCGAAGTTACCCACCAACCAATTTTATGAGTTTCGGCTAACCAAATCCACTTTTCGGAAACTTCAAAACCACTTATCAAACTTGGCTTCAGAATAATATATGCCGGATTTATAAATTTCAGCATATTTTCATCTGGTGCTGTTCCTATCAATTCTTCATCAAGCACAATCGGGATAGGCGATTTTTGACACATTTCAGCCATAGCTTCCCATTGTTTTTGTTTAATGGGTTGCTCGATGGAATGAATTTGAAATTCTGACAATCTGTTCAATTTTACGAGTGCATCTTTTGGTGAAAAACCGCCATTAGCATCCAATCGTAGCTCGATATCATTCTCAGAAAATTCACGTCTGATATTTTTGATAATGTCTAATTCTGTTTCAAAATCCAGCGCACCGACTTTCAACTTTATACAACGATAACCTGAATTTATTTTTTCACGAATTTGCTTCTGCATAAATGCCTTATCGCCCATCCAAACCAATCCATTAATGGGGATTCCGACTTTTCCCGCAGAAAAATCATTATCAAACAGTAATTTTGAACCTTTGGCTTTTAAATCCAACAAAGCCGTTTCAAGTCCGAAAGCAATTGATGGATATTCCGACAAATCAATGTTTTCCGGAGCATTTTCGTCATTCAACCATTGGCAAACTTCTTCCAGTTTAGCCTGATAAGTATCCATTGGATCAACGCTCAAGTCGGGAATGGTAGAACATTCGCCAATGCCAGTCACGCCATTTTCTTCGAGCAACAAATATGTCGATGGCTTTTCAAGCAAAACTCCGCGTGAAGTTCCTGCCGGAAATTTGAATTTAAGTTGGTAATTGACGTAACGAGCTTTCATTTTTACAGTACCATTCCCACCAAAAACAACAATGAGAAAATCAAAGTTGCCATTGATACACGTGGTAATTCAGGATAAAGTTCCAGACCGTTTTTATATGTAAATACCTTTTTCAAATTGAGAAACAGCAACGGAGTGCACAACAAAAACAGCCATTGCCAAACCGAATAATAATTCAGTAGAGTAAAAACAGTAGCTGAAATCATGGCTCCAACGATAAGAAACAAATGGTAGTAAGCAGCATTTTGCTCTCCCATAGCCACAACTATTGTATGCTTTCCGGCATTTTTATCAGCCTGATAATCGCGCATATTATTCATATTCAACACGCCAACACTCAGCATCCCAACTGTAGAAGCAGGTAAAATTAAATCCCAACGAAAACTTTGTGTGTGAAGGAAGTAAGTTCCTAAAACGCCCACCAAACCAAAAAAGATAAAAACAAAAATATCTCCCAGTCCGCGGTAACCGTACGGATTCTTTCCAACAGTGTATTTTATTGCTGCAGCTATTGCCGAAATTCCCAACAAAGCAAAAATCAACAAAAGAGTCATATTCATCCCCATGGTACCAACCAAAATCAATGAAACGCCGGAGATACAGCTCAATATCCCAATCACAATCATTCCGCGAAGCATCAATTTCGGAGTTATTTCTCCAGACTGAACCATTCGTTTCGGACCAACTCTTTCAGCTGTATCTTTTCCATTTACAAAGTCGCCATAGTCATTCGCCATATTCGACAAAATCTGCAAAAGCACAGTGGTAATTGCCGCCAGCCAAAATACAGACCAGCGAAAACCACCGTCCATTACAGCTAAAGCCGAACCCACAATGGTATTGGAGATTGCTAATGGCAAAGTTTTCAAACGAAAGGCAGCAATCCATTTTTTCATATTCGCATTATTTTTTATACTATATTTACCGCAAAGATAATGTATAAAGTTTGGAGAAAATATAAAAACCACAAAATAAACTATTAATCGGAAAAATGGGTTAGATAAATAAATCCAGCCAATTATAGATACAAATTCAGGCGAGCTATGGATTTAATGATATCGGCTCAAAACACATTATTTCCATTTTGACTACAATATTATGCTATTTGGATACATTCCATATCTATTTATTCCGGAAATTTGCATCCTGAAACTAATAAATTTTCAAATATGAAAGTAACACTAATTACAGGAGCTTCTGATGGAATTGGAAAAGCAATTTCAACAGAATTCGTAGCAAAAAACCACAATTTATTATTGGTGATTTGCTTATGGTTTTAATTTTTCAAAACTATATTTCTGTATTCTTTTCCCCATTTTATCATTTCTAATATAATGCCGGCAAAAGAGCGACAATGTTCGGTAGCCTCGTATTCAATCAGAACAGGTGTATTATCGTAAACTGTTCGCTTCACTAATTTATTCATTTCCATATCTTTCAGTTCCTTCGACAACATTCTGGTGGTAATGCCCGGAATGCTACGTTCAATTTCGCGAAAACGCTTATTTCCATTGCAAAGCGAATTGATAATCGGGATTCGCCATTTTCCACCAATAAAGTACAATGTATCTTGCAACGCTCTTAATTCTTCTTTTTGATCTCTTTCCATGTTTGTAATTTAGTTTGATATACTCTGTGATACCGATTACAAAAGTATATCAAAAAACTTGTAATTTCGCGCTGAAATAAAAAGAATTACAAATATGAAGAAAACTATTTTAATAACGGGAGCAAGCAGTGGCTTAGGAAAGTCAATAGCGAAACATTTTGCAAATAACGGTTGGAATGTTGCAGCTACCATGCGAAATCCCGAAAAAGAAACGGAATTGCATTCCATCCCAAATATAAAAGTATTTAAGCTCGATGTCACACAACTTGAAACAATACAAAGTGCCATTCAACAGGCCATTAAAGCATTTGGAAAAGTCGATGTGGTGGTCAACAACGCGGGTATTGGCATGTATGGTGCACTGGAATTAACATCTGATAATGATATTGACAAACAATATGCAGTCAATGTAAAAGGAGTG
>JBBIID010000069.1:5799-10994 GCA_037446675.1 Paludibacter sp. | reverse complement strand
AAAAAGCAAGAGCCATTTACTACTGGATATCGCACAATATCAGATATAATATTAAACTTTACGAATCTAATAAATCGATCACGTCGACCGACGATCTCATCAGCGAAACACTGAAATCGTATCAGGGCGTTTGCTCCAATTATGCAGAATTATTCAACGCTTGCTGCAAAGCAGCCGGAATCGAATCGTACGTTATCAATGGCTACACCAAAACCGATGAAAAAATTGCGGGCATCGGTCATGCTTGGAATGCCATTCGCATCGATGGCAAATTTTGGTTAGTTGACGCAACGTGGGCTTCGGGACATCAGGACAACACAAAATACGTTCATCTGTTTGATGATCGATATTTCATGATTGCTCCCGACGAATTTATCAAAACACACATGCCTTTCGACCCTGTTTGGCAATTTTCTAACAATCCACTGAACAACAAAGAATTCGAATCGGATGATTTTTCAAAACTAAAAATCGCATCAAACTATAATTTCAACGATTCGATAAAAGTACAATCTGAATTGAGTCAACTGGATAAACTGATTCGGGAAAACAACCGAATTTCGAAATGTGGGGCAACCAACAATCTGGTTCGGGAAAGAATGTCGTACAATCAGTTGAACATTACCAATTTGAAACATAACCTAGCCATTGCCACCTTCAATCAGTCGGTTGAATTATTCAACAGTTACATTATGGCCAAAAACAAACAATTCAATGGTTTGACAATGAGCGACGATGAAATTATGGAGTTATTGTCCAACACTAATAAGAAACTGGATGAAGCTGAAAAAATGAATCAGTTTCTGAATTCCGACAATGCCGACCTGAACAAAAATATAGAGCAAATGAGTACTTCCATAAACGAATTGCGGAACAATTTGAACACAGAAGATGTTTTTATGCAGAAATACTTAAAAACGTGGAAGCCATTTAGAATATTTTTGTTTTATCGCGAACAACAATAATTAAACTTAAAAGCGACAATTGGTTTTGTAATCATTACAATTTTGAAAACTTCCATTCGTTTTTGTTTTATAATCTACTGAATAGAAACTTTATTAAAAACAAAACTTATGGAACTAAGAAAAATGTTGACAGCACATGTCACTGTCGTTCTTTTCGCCGCCACATTATTTGTAACAAGTTGTTCATCAACAAATCCGCCTAATGAACCAACCGTTTCAAGCGGGCTGAACCTCACTGCAAGCACAAGCACAGCAGGAGGAAACTATTCTCCAAGAAACATTTTGGCCGTTTGGATAGAAAACAGTTCAGGACAATTTGTAAAATCATTGGCCGTATACGGAGCTCAACGCAGAGCCGACTTAACCCGCTGGCAGTCGGCATCGAAAGGTAATACTACTGATGCAACAACTGGTGCCACCCGTTCGGGTTACAGTTCAATATCGGTAAAATGGGACGGAACGGATACCAGCGGGAATGTGGTAGCCGATGGTACATATAAAGTTTGCCTCGAACTTACGGACAAAAGCTCATCGGGGAACTTTTGTTCTTTCAGTTTTACAAAAGGAACAACAGAGGAAACACTTACTCCGGAAAATGCCCCAAGTTTTTCGAACATAACCATAAAATGGATGCCGCTGTAACAGCAAAGAAATAAATCTTAAATAATTTATCCACTCAGCTTCAATAATTGAACTGGGTGGATATTTTTTTAACTATATTTGAAACGTTTTCCTCCTTTTTTGCATCTGATAAAATATCTGTGTTTCCCTTACACATACATTTAATTCCCTAATGATAAATTTATGAAAATCAAATCTACTATTTTATTCTCTGCTATTTTTTTGTCGGTACTTAATTGTTTTTCCGAAAACAATTGGAAACCAGTATTTCAACTTGAGTTTGGAGGCAATAATATTGTTCCTACCTTAAATGAGAGATGGAGTATTCGGCAGGATGTTGGTTCAACAAATTATTTCGAAGAAGCCAACAAAGTATTGTCGTACATGCACGTAACGTACTTTGGGCTGAAGCCCGAAATGTCTTTTTTCGACAACAAAGTTGCATTAAGTTCCGGATTACGCTATTACAATATTCATTCGGAATTGTACACGTCGAAATATATCGACAACCAATCGGCATTTTTTTATCTCCGATATGTCAGTTCAGGCACCAATACCGAGTATGCTAAAGTTTATAAAATCGATGAAATGTCACATTATCTGGGAATCCCGCTTGATATCAAAATCATTCCTTTGTCTTCTTCGAAAATAGATCTTTATATAAGAACTGGGTTCGATTTTGGATATAAAATTGCATCAAAAACCAATATTGATTTTGTAAATTCTTCAATGGAGTCCTATGAAAAAGAAATTTTATCCAATTTAGGAGTTAAAACAAATAATTTTTATTCATCGTGGAATAATGCGATTGGCATAATCTACGGGCAAAGAAACAAATTAAGATATGGTTTTGAAATATTCCTTCCATCATTTTTTATTTCAAAAACCAACTCTTCCATCTCTGATACAAATATGTATTCCGGATTTAAGCTCCTGCTTGAACTTCCTTCAAAATAATTCATTAATACAATTCGCAATAATATGAAAACAGCTATATTACCAAAATTATTGATCATTTTTTCTATAGTTATTCTACTCAACGCCTGCTCTACCGAGATGGATGGCTTTACGTTGCAAAAATCCGTATTTATAGAAGATCTTGAAAATCCCGGGCTGCCCATTTATTCAGAATGGGGTTACAACACATTTGGCATATATATCGACCGGGTTCCATTTATTTCTACCGACGATGTTTTACCGGCAAAGATTATTGTCAATTCCGATACCATGAATATAATTCTGAAAGGGGAAATCGGTAATATGCCAGGAACACTCCAGATCTCATTCGTTGGGTATCAAATAAATGATTATCCGGATTTAAACACACTCAACGATTCGATTATTGACATGAAAGGCGACAAATGCATCGTCACCTTCACCCGATACAACACTCCCCAAATTTTAAATATCATTGAAGGAAAATTCCACATTAAACGCACTCAGGATTTGTTTGTCGACAAACAGTATATAAAATCCATTATTTCGGGAACTTTCAATTTCAAAACCTTCTTTGACAACGAACCAGTGGCAGCATCGAGTGGTCGATTCGATTTAGGCATCGGTTACGACAATTTTTATAATTATTAGGCATTAAGACATAACTATTACAAAATCCTCACGCAGTTTTGAAATTTAAACTACGTGAGGATTTTTTTCAAACAAACAGCTTCGGAAAGCGTTTATTGATTAAATTTGCAAATCACCGGGTTTTTAATGGATATTATTCAGACAAAAAATACAGCGTTCCGCAATAAAATTATCGAACTTTATATCGAATCGTTTTCGAAAGGATTATCGGCGCAATACATCGATCGCATTGAACTTGAGAAGTATATCGACCGTTTTTTTGAAGACGGAGAAATACTTGTTTCTTTATCTTCTAACGAAATTTCGGGAGCGTTGCTCTATTATCCGTTACAGAATGATGAGCTACTTCCTGCCGAGATTAAGACCAATTTCGATATAAAAAAGAGCGCTTATATTGCCGAAATTATGGTAAGCGAACAATTCCGGGGACAAGGAATTGGGACGCGGCTGATAAATACATTTTTCGACACAGTGGATAAGAACGCCTTTTCAGATGCTTTTATTCGGGTTTGGAACAAAAACACTCAGGCATTATCGCTGTATGAAAAAACTGGATTTAAGAATGTAGCTTCGATTCGTCAGGAAAAGAAGAATCCGGACGGAATTGGGACTTTTGAAATGAAAAAAATATATTTACACAAAAAAATAATTTAAGTTATGCAGGATTTACTCACACGAACTATCGATTTAAAAAATGGACATCCCGAAGAAAAAAGGAAAGAAATTCTCGACTATTTTTTAAAAACATGGGCAATCGACGAGAAACTGTACACTCAGTTAAAATCAGACGAAGTTTTTTACCACAGAGG
Organism: Paludibacter sp.; assembly: GCA_037446675.1. Lineage (GTDB taxonomy): Bacteria > Bacteroidota > Bacteroidia > Bacteroidales > Paludibacteraceae > Paludibacter. Next base: position 7,012 of record JBBIID010000069.1, on the reverse strand, counting down.
CGATCCATTGCGGCATGTGCTGCTGTTTTATTTGGGTCATACCGCGGTATTTTTCATAAATAAACTGATGCTCGCAAAAATAATTGATACGCGCATCAATCCCGAGTTCGAATCTATTTTTGCCATTGGCGTAGACGAAATGAGCTGGGACGATTTGGACGAAAGACATTACAAATGGCCAACCGTGCAAGCCGTGCGCGAATATCGCGATAAAGCAAAAGAAGTTATCGTAAATATCATCGAAAATGCCACATTAAATTTACCTACAAAATGGGACGATCCGTTTTGGATTATTCTGATGGGCATCGAACACGAACGTATTCATCTCGAAACGTCTTCCGTTCTTATCCGCCAATTGCCTTTGGATGAAGTTGTTTCGGGAGTATTTGGAAAAATTTGTGAAGAACGTGGAGTAGCACCAAAAAATGAGTTTGTCCCGGTTTGGGCATCGGAAATAAAATTAGGAAAAACCGAGAATCATCATTATTACGGTTGGGACAACGAGTACGGAACTCATACCGAAAAAATTGACGATTTTCGCACATCGAAATATCTGATTTCCAATGGCGAATTTCTGGATTTTGTACACGATAATGGATACCACAATCAAGGATTTTGGACGGAAGAAGGCTGGGACTGGAAAAATTTCAAGCAAGCTGAAATGCCACTTTTCTGGAGAAAATACGGCGAAAACTTTATGTTGAGGTTGGTAGCAGAAGAAATTCCAATGCCTTGGAACTGGCCGGTGGAAGTCAATTATCTGGAAGCGAAAGCATTTTGCAACTGGAAATCGGCAAGAGAAGGGAAAAATTACCGACTTCCGACCGAAGCCGAATGGTACCGTTTAACCGAAATGGCTAATGTTCCCGACAAAGACAGCTGGAACAACGCTCCGGGAAACATAAATCTGGAATATTTTGCTTCGCCTTGCCCAGTCGATAAATTCAAAAACGGCGATTTATACGACGTGATTGGTAATGTGTGGCAATGGACAGAAACCCCTATAACCGGTTTTGCGGGCTTCAAAGTACATCCGCTGTACGATGATTTTTCGACTCCGACTTTTGACGGGAAGCACAACCTCATAAAAGGTGGTTCGTGGATTTCGACAGGAAACGAAGCAACGCGCCATGCCCGCTACGCTTTCCGCCGACACTTTTATCAACATGCAGGATTTAGAATTGTAGAATCGGACAAACCGCTGGTGGTCAAT
>JBBIID010000069.1:289-5767 GCA_037446675.1 Paludibacter sp. | reverse complement strand
GTGCGAAAATAATTGGGGAGATAAATTCTCAAACTCAATAGGATTTTCGAAAAAATTGGCTGATTTCGTGCTCGAAACCGTAAAAGATGCAGCCGTAAAAAACGTTCTTGATCTGAACGCCGATACAGGCCGAATGGCATTCGAACTCGCTCCTCATTTCGAAAAAATAACTGCCATTGATTTCTCGGCACGATTTATTCGGATGCCGATTCAATTGCAGGAAAAAGGATTTATCCGTTATATTGTAAAAGATGAGGGTGAACTCGTTTTCTATCGGGATATTGTTTTGGAAAATTTCGGACTCGGAACAAACAAAGAGAATATTTTGTTTATGCAGGATAATGCAAACAATTTGAAACCTATTTATAAGAATTACGACCTGATTGATGCGCCCAATCTTCTTGAAGAACTAACTTGTCCGATTCTGTTTCTCAAAAATATTCATGAAAGATTGAACGACAACGGGTTGCTGATTCTGGCCTCTACCTACGATTGGGAAAAGAATGATATAAAACGTGAACACAGACCGGGCGGATTCAAAAAAGATGGCGAGCCGGTTACATCTTTCGAAGGAATTAAAGAGATACTTTCAGCTCATTTTACATTGGAGAAATCTCCGGTAGAAATAAAAAATGTTATCCGTAAATCTTCGAGAATTTCTGAACTCTGGAATTCGGAAGTAAGCGTATGGCGAAAGATTTAAACGGCTGATATAGAAATTTCCCTTTTTTTCTGAAAATTAATTTTTACCTTTGCAAACCATTAAAAACACATAATTATGAGTCCGTTTAAAGATTACAAAATTGCTGTTTGTGCCGATCATGCAGGGTTTGAACTAAAGAGCAGAATTATAGAATACCTTCGGGGCGAAGGCGCAAAGAAGGTTAAAGATTTTGGAGCTTTTTCAGCCGAAAGCAGCGATTATCCCGATTATGCGCACCCTATGGCCTCGGCTGTCGAAGACGGCGAATATGACTTTGGAATTTCTATTTGCGGTAGCGGAAACGGCATCAGTATGACGGTGAACAAGCATAAAGGTATTCGTGCAGCGCTATGCTGGAATGCCGAAATTGCAGCGTTGGCCCGCCGTCACAACAATGCAAACGTACTCTCATTGCCCGCCAGATTCATTACTGAAACCGACGCATTGAACATGGTAGACACTTTTTTTATGACAGAATTCGAAGGGGGCAGACATCAAAGAAGAATAGACAAAATCCCTTGCTGATAGCCTAACTATTTTTACATCAACTTTTCCAGCCATAAAACGTTGGAAAAGTTTTATTTTATAAACAACATGCAACGAACAGAAATATCAAAATACGGAGAATTCGGATTAATAAAACATCTGACTGAAAAATTTAAACTCGAAAACGACTCCACCTTAAAAGGAATTGGGGACGATGCCGCCGTTTTAAATTTTGAAAACAAAAAGGTGTTGGTAACAACCGATCTTCTTCTCGAAGGAATTCATTTCGATTTAATCTACGTACCACTTAAACATTTGGGTTACAAGGCGGCAGTTGTGAATTTTTCGGATATTTACGCTATGAACGGGCAACCAAAACAAATGACTGTTTCGTTGGGCGTTTCCAAACGTTTTTCTGTGGAAGATCTCGAAGAATTGTATGCTGGTATCGAGTTAGCATGTCAGAAATACGGTGTCGATCTTATTGGTGGCGACACATCCGCTTCTCTAACAGGTTTGTGCATTAGTATTACCTGTATTGGCGAAGGAGAAGATGGCAAAATTGTTTACCGGAATGGAGCAAAACAAACGGATTTGATTTGTGTTTCGGGCGATTTGGGTTCAGCGTATATGGGATTGCAATTGCTGGAACGCGAAAAAATGGTTTTTCAGGGAAATTCGGAAGTTCAACCTGACTTCGATGGAAAAGATTACATTTTGCAACGCCAGCTTAAACCCGAAGCAAGAAAAGACATTATCGAATCGTTAGGCAAAGCCGGAATTGTTCCGACTTCGATGATGGATATTTCCGACGGATTATCGTCCGAACTTATGCACATTTGCTCTCAAAGCAATACCGGTTGTCGCATTTACGAGGACAAAATTCCAATCAACTATCAGGCAGCAGTAATGGCCGAGGAATTGAATATGAACATCGTAACCGCTGCTCTTAACGGTGGTGAGGACTACGAACTTCTATTCACAGTTTCGATAGAGGATTACGACAAAATAATTGCACTCGAAGGAGTGGGAGTTGTCGGACACATGACCAAACCGGAACTGGGGCTCAATTTGGTTGGGCGCGAAGGCGAAGAAATTGAACTTCAGGCGCAGGGCTGGAATTCGCTGAGCGAATAAATTATTCCTCACAACATTTCCGATACGGGATCGAGCGAAATATCGGCTACTTCATTATTGTTTTTCAGGCTCTCGTGAAATCGACTAGCCTTTTTGTTGATAATAAGTGTGGATGGAATATTCTCGAGTTCTTTTTTATCCGACACCGATAAAATTTCCCAAGTCTGATAGCTAATCAACATGAAACTGTGCTTCGTTAATAACCCCGAAGTTATTTTAGTCGGCTTGTTGAGGCGAACAGCATTAGGATATTGCAGTTTCAATTCATCCAGCGATTTGCGCATAGATTCGCTCGAATCCAGCAATTTATTTACATCAATTACATTGATTGTAACGTCAGGATTATTTTTGAGCAACCTGCGAGCGTAACGCAATAAAAAAATATCAGATTCGATATAGAGCAGAACAACAGTTGAAGTAATTTTCGTAAAACCACGATTTACAAATACACCTACGCTACAATTACTATTCTCTATAAAATAACGCGTTTTGTCCTTAATCAGTGAGCCCGGATAAAAATACACCTGATTCTTCCAAACTTTATTGATAAGCTTGTTCAGCCATTTGATGCGAGCAAAAGTAGAACTTTCTTTAAAAAATGGAATGCCCGACAACGAAATTCCACCTCCCACCAACAAAAAATCGGAGTTATTGTAGTTTGTCGATTTTACAATTTCATGTTCAATATTATCCGCAACTTTGTACTCGGTATCGATGGGAATATCCAACGCTTTTGCTTCGTCCAGCACTCCTCTAAAACCTTCCATCGCAAACTGCTCGCCATAAATAGGATTGGTATATGTACCCGGAGTGATGTGAAGAACCGTAACAGCCAGACTGTTTTTAGCACCATCCAACACGGTTTTGGCAACATTCAACAGCGTTTTGCCATTTTCAGGATTACCAACCGATATCAAAGCTTTGAAAATTCCTTCGCGCTGCTGTATAATGTACTCTTTTACAATATCTTTCTCAGGGAAAATCTTATTTATCAACGACAACAACGGAGTAGTCATGAAAGTAGTAACCAATGCCATGATAACCAGCATAACGAATATTGACGGAGGGAAAATTCCCATTTCGTAGCCGATATTCAGCACAATGAGTTCCATTAGTCCACGCGTATTCATCAATATCCCGATTGATAAGCTGTCTTTCCACGATTCACCCAAAATGCGGGCAGTAAATGCGCCGCCAATAAATTTTCCTCCTACAGCTACCAAAATAAAAATAACACAAACGGTCCACAAATAAGGCGTGTTGAGCAATCCTATTTCCGTTCGCAGTCCGGTGAATACGAAAAACAATGGCAGAAGCAGTGTTACGGATACATCCTCCACTTTTTCGATAATCAGCTTTCTGAAATTCATTGCCGGAGGCATGATTACACCCGCCAAAAATGCGCCGAAAAGGGCGTGAATGCCAATTATCTCGGTAAGATAGGATGAGACAATCAATATCAGTAACAAAAAGGCGACAATACTTTTGTTGAGAACTTCGCTATTGCTATAAATCTCCCCAATTTTTTTCAGGAATGGTCGCACCACCAACAACATGACCAACACATACGCCACCGAAAATCCGATTGTATACAACGAACTCAAAAAACTTCCGGTTTTGGCAATAGCAATCGCAGCAGCAAGCACACACCAGGCCGTAACATCATTTATTGCCGCACTTGCTATTGACAAAACGCCGAGATGAGTTTTTGTCAATCCTTTTTCCTGAACAATTCGCGCCAGCACAGGAAAGGCAGTGATACTCATAGAAATACCAATAAAAAGTGCAAATGCCAGAAAAGTGGTTTGCCCGGCAGCAAATTCCTGATAAACAAAATAAGCCAGCACCATTCCGAAAAAATACGGAATCACAATGCTCGCGTGACTTATCACATAGGTTACTCCCATTTTGTCTTTCAGTTCGCCCATATTTAAATCCATACCAATGGTGAACATAAAGAGAATCAACCCAATCTGACTTAAAATGTACAAATTGCCCAACGAATCGGGAGCAAACAAAAAGTGAAATGCATCCGGATAGAAATATCCAAAGAATGACGGACCTAACACAATCCCTGCAAGGATTTCGCCAATTACCGTCGGTTGCCCGATTTTCCCAAAAAGATACCCAAATATGCGGGAAACAATAAGAATTGAAATAATCTGGAGCAACAACATGGCCGCAGGCTCGGCAATATTATGCAAAATGGATGATTTGAATTCGGAAAAGCTATCGGCAGTTTGAGCAGAATGAGTTTGTAAGAAACTTACGTTTTCGAGTAACTCCCCTTTTTCAATAAGGAAGTAACTGAACAGGAAGAAAAAAAACAACATGGACGTATAGACTGCCCATGTTCTGAAATGCGTTTTTTTCATAAGGATTTTTGATGAACGAGAAAATTGCTTTTATAAAAAATGCCTCGATACAAACCTTGAATAATGTCGCAAATATAATGAATATTTCAATTCACAATATTTTGTGAACGAAATTATTTTACAAATAATATTAATATCTGTGAATCAAACCATTATCTTCATTAATAATTCTTTAAAACGATTGCATATCGCATAATCGCTTATAATATCCATCCAATGCAATCAGTTCATCATGTTTTCCACGTTCCACTATTTTACCTTCGTGGATAACGCAAATTTCATCGGCACGTTTAATGGTAGAAAGTCGGTGAGCCACCACCAGGGTAGTACGGTTTCGCATTAGATTTTCCAACGCCTCCTGCACCATTTTTTCCGATTCGGTATCCAAAGCTGAAGTCGCTTCGTCCAAAATAAGAATCGGAGGATTTTTGAGAATAGCGCGTGCAATACTGATTCGTTGACGTTGCCCGCCCGAAAGCTTGCTTCCACGGTCACCAATAGTCGTATCGTAGCCATTCTCAGTAGCCAGAATAAAATCGTGCGCATTAGCTATCTTTGCAGCCTCTATTACTTGCTCCATAGTTGCATTCTCTACCCCAAATGAAATGTTATTGAAGAATGTATCATTAAAAAGAATAGCTTCCTGATTTACATTTCCCATCTGGGAACGGATGTCATGCGTGCTGTATTTCTTTATGTTCACACCATCAATAAGAATTTCGCCTTTGTTCGGATCGTAATAACAGCGATAGTTCAGCGGCATCGTTTGTCCGGCCG
>JBBIID010000069.1:0-279 GCA_037446675.1 Paludibacter sp. | reverse complement strand
AATAACGCGGCAACAAGTCCACCAAGGTTGATTTTCCGGAACCGGATTGCCCAACAAGTGCAACGGTGTGTCCCTTAGGAATTTCCAGTTGAATATCGCGCAATACCCAATCGTTTTCGTATTTGAAACTCAAATCTCTGAATTCAATTTTATCATTAAACGGTTGAAAGTTTTGAGCTTGTTTTGGTTCTTTAATTGCATTATCTGTTTTCAAAATTCTATCAACTCGTTCGAGCGAGGCCAAGCCTTTCTGAATGCTGTAAGACGCTTTCGACAAAT
>JBBIID010000068.1:0-11003 GCA_037446675.1 Paludibacter sp. | reverse complement strand
AGAGTTATTGCGAATACCGCCAGAAAAGAGTTGCTTTACCGGCAATTCACTCATAATATACAAACATAAAACATTTTCCACCTATTCGTATTACGTTAATAATAAAAAAAGAGGATAAACAAGACATTTGCCTGTTTACCCTCTTTGTGTGTATTATTTATAAAAACTGTAGTAACAACTCTCTGCTAACAGAGAATTTGTTTCAGCTTTATATTAATATGACCGCTTAGGAGTAGCTTCCTTCAATACCATTTGACGGCCTTGATATTCTGCACCATCCAATTCTTTGATTGCATTGATAGCTTCAGCCTCGTTTGGCATTTCTACAAATGCAAATCCTTTAGATCTGTTAGTATCGCGGTCAATAATTAATTTTGCTGAATCAACTGTACCATAGTCTTCCATAACTTGTCTTAAATCCGATTCCTTAACTGTGTAGCTAAGATTGCCAATGTAAATGTTCATAAAAAAACGATATAAAATAAATAATTAATAAAATAAACAATTAAGTTTGGGGAAAGATCAATTTCTGCAATAATTTTCTCGGGATGAGAAAGATAGTCGGAGAGAGAGAGCAATATAAACCTTCTTTTGTTTGTCTGATACAAAGAACGACATATAATTCCGATATCCAACTATACTTTCCTGTTTATTTTCAAATAAATAAGATTTTATTGGAAATCAGCCACTTTAATGCATTACAATTAACGCTTGTTCACTAAAACAGACTCAATAGTCACTTCCAATCTGTTTAATCATGCGCAATTTTTCCTTTTGCCAAAACCTGCAATTTTACCGTTGTATTCCAATTTCGTACTGTAACCGACTTATAAAAAGGTAAAGAAATAATCTTACTCAGGTAACTTTTACCGGCTTCGCTTATTAGGCGGGAAAAATAGATTGCTTTATTTCCGGAATTTAATTGGTCCACTCCTTGTCTTATTGGAATAAGCTTTTCGATGTCATCCGCATCAAGTAATCCATCTAAATAAATCACATCATATCGGTATAGATCGGGGGAAGATCCAAAACCTTGGGGAGCAGAAGAAATAATTGAGTCAACCTCTTGGGATGTAAATAAGAAAACACCCGATTGATATCCAAAATTCTCTTTTAAAGCCTGAGCTATTCCATCGGACAGAAGCTTACGGTCCGATTGAGTTGTTGTAAACAATACGTTACCACTTTGAATATACGTCTCAACATCCTCCATCAATCCGGTTCGGGACAAAACCTCTTTTAAGTCAGCCATCCGGATAATCTGATTACCGCCCACATTAATTCCTCTTAAAAGCAAAACATAGACCGTTGGCTTCATCTCTTGTCTTTTTTCTTCTTTAGTATTTTATCATTGTTTTCTGCTACACGAAACAAAACAATCCGAGTAATCAGATCCAATGGAATAGCTTTATCAAAAGGAAATTGAATCGTTCCTTTCGAGATATTGAATGCTGACAAGTCTTCTTTAAATGCTTCAATTGCGGATGGTCCGGGATAAAACCCGATGTGTTTCTTATGACAGGCAAACTGCACCAATATTCCATTTTTACGGAAAGAAGGCATCCCCCAACTGATTGTTTCTTCCACATCCGGCACAATCCGTTTTATTTCTGTCCGCATCATCTGCATACTTACCCGGGCTTCCTCCGGAAACCGACTCAGGTAGTCGTCTATATTCTGAATTACATCCATTGCTTCGCGTATTATATAATGTATAACAATCTGTTTTCTGCTTTCATTGTCACAAACATACTTAATATGAATCATATAACAAACAAACAGGCATCGTTTACATATTTCCGGCACATACTATAGATAAAACGATATTATTATAACCGGCTAATATCCTATTTTCTATGTATATACTAAACATGTTCTCCACACAAATTAGTTCAGAATATACTGTCTTCTATTCTTTTCTATACGAAGAACTATTCGTTTGCCATTTGATTACTTTGCGTTTGTCAATTGTTGAATGCAAGTTACACATATGTATACTTTGCATTCAACAGCTGTCAAACGAATAGTTGATCGTTATGAAAAGAATAGTTCTTCGTAGGCTTAGGAATAGTTTGTAAGCATAGCCTGCAAAGGAGCCTTGAGTCTTATGAGATTAACTGTACTGAATAGATGTACATTGTAAACATTAGCCATAGACAAGCCGTCACAAGCTCAGATGTGGAGCTGGCCATCAAACAACTGAAGTTCCGTACCACCATCATCTCGGTATCACCTTCCGCGGCCACGACGGTTGCTCCATCATGTCCACTCGTAAGGAATAATAAAATTCCATATTAAAAACATTTAACACAAAAGGATAGTAAAATGTATATCAATATTTCATTATTGATAGTAATTACACTATCTTTGTAGAGCCAGACAAAAACCTAATCATAGCGATGAAGAAATACAAAGTCAGTGAAATTCTGAAAATGTTGAAAGATGACGGTTGGATAATGATAGACTGCAGAGGGAGTCACCGCCATTTTAAACACCCCGTTAAATCGGGTAAAGTTACCCTAAACGGTAAACCGTCAGACGTACTTAGTCAGTTTGTATTAAATGTAATTTTTAAATCAGCCGGGTGGTTATAACCATCCCGCACAATTAAAATAGATATGGAAAAAATAATAATTAATGTAGATTGGGAAGACAATTTTGCAGCATATTCAGATTTGGTTGCAGTTGTTGCTACACATAAAACGCTAGAGGGATTAAAAGAAGCATATACATTCTCATTATCCGAACACCTTAAAAGCATGCGCGAAGATGGAGACGAAATACCAGAAGCACTTCAAGGAGAATATGAATTACATTTTTCTCTTAATACCCGGGCACTTCTTCATTATACCGAAAAGTATATAACACGTGCTGCAATTAGCCGGATCACAGGGATTAATGAAAAGCAACTTGGCCATTATGCTCAAGGCATTAGAAACCCACGCGACGAACAACGTAAAAAAATTTTAAATGGCATACGCAACCTTGGCCGCGAACTTATTTCGGTAGAATAGTTTTTGTTTGACAGCTCAACTTTCTACTTCCTAGGCCTCCACGTGTTGGAGGCCTTTTGTTTTTACTTTTTTTCAAGAAAAGAATTTGCATTATCAATTATTATCCCCATATTAGCACCGCCCAATAAACAACTCATCTAACAATGTTAACTGGATACTAATAAGAGTCACTTCATAACGCTACTGGTAGTCATACCAGTTCGGGTGTTGTTCACGTGGGCGCTTTATGACGGGACTCGCAATTATTAAATTATGGATTTTAAAGACTCTATCAAACAGCTATCGGAAAGAGTTGTCAAATTAAAAGACAACCTTCAAACAGAAGAAGCCACAAAGAATGCTCTAATTATGCCATTCATTCAAACGTTAGGCTACGATGTATTTAATCCATTCGAAGTAACTCCAGAATACACCTGTGATATTGGTACTAAGAAAGGCGAAAAGATTGACTATGCTATACTCAAAGACAACAATCCTGTCATATTAATAGAATGTAAACATTGGGCTGAAAACTTAACTTTACACGATAATCAGCTCTTGAGATACTTTCACGTATCCACAGCAAAGTTTGGCATTCTCACAAATGGTATTTCATACAAGTTTTACACAGACTTGTCCGAAGCTAATAAAATGGACGAAAAACCATTTTTAGAAATCAATCTGTCTGATATCAGAGATAATCAGATTGAGGAGCTAAAACAATTCCATAAATCTTATTTTGACGTTGATACCATTGTTAATGCAGCAAGTGAACTAAAATACATGAAAGGTTTGAAAGAAATAATCCTTTCAGAAATGGAAACTCCCAGTGAGCCCCTTGTAAGATTATTCGCTAAACAAGTATACGGGGGAATGGTTACAGCCAAAATTCTCGAACAGTTTACCGATTTAACAAAACGATCTTTCAATCAGGTAATCAGCGATATCATCACAGACAGATTCAAAACGGCATTAAATAAGGAATCAGAAAAGAAAACCGAAAATTCATCTTCTCTAATAGAATCAGCTCCTTCAATCTCTGAAGAAGAAAGCAAAGTCGTCACTACAGAAGAAGAGCTCGAAAGCTTTTATATTATTCGGGCTATACTTAGAAAACACGTAGATGTCAATCGCATTATTCATCGGGATACTCAAAGTTATTTTGGAATTTTATTGGATGACAACAATCGCAAACCAATATGCAGACTATATCTTAATGGTAGTAAAAAATATTTTGCGACTATATCTGACGACAAAAAAGAAACAAAATATCCCATTGAGTCATTAAATGAGATTTATCAACATGAAGATGCAATCATATATGCTTTAAAAATGTATGAAAAGAATTCTGAAAAATAATTTCTCAAAAAAGTTTGCACATACGCAAACTTTCCCCCGTATTTACAGAATCGAAAACACTTTCGAAGTTATGGATTAAAAAAACATTTCAGCAAACGATCAAAATAGAAGACTTAAAATATCGACACCTCTCGTATTATAAGTCCTATATAACAGAAAAAGGTTTGGAAAATAATTTTCCAAACCTTTTTTAATTTTCTGTTGTTCTACCAGGACAATTTTGGATATATAATACCAACCTCTATTACAATCATTTACCTACTAAATTCTTTATAAATAGTAAAACATTTGAAAATAGAATCAGAATATATCAATTATTCTGCAAATTTGTTTTAACTGTTTTTTTTGAATTAAGATGTATTCACTTACAGACAATTCGCCTGAATCAATACATTGATTAAGCCCTACCCAATCTTCAGTAAAAAAATCGGTATTATCATATTCTTCATAGAGATCATTAATCCTCATTGCGGTAATTTTCAATTTATCTCTTAAAGCGTCTTCACAGGTGTAACCAAACTTATTATACTTCAATTCTAATTCGTCAAGTTCTTTTATAATTTGATCAGCTTTGCTTTTTATCATGGTCATATGAATAGCTATTCTTATTAATTTATTTGTCTTCAGTAACCATCTTAAGTAGTAAATCTCTCTTTTCTGGGGAAACCTCAAATGTAATAGACACCTTTTCCGCTTTTTCAACTACGGAACTATCTATAAAACGCTTAGGATAAGTCAACAAATACAACACATCAACACCTAAGCAATTTGCGATTATCTCAAGTTCTCTAACTTTTAAATCTCTTTTTCCAGTTTCAATATTACTTACTACAGCAATATCAACACCTAATGCTTCAGCAATAATTTGTTGATTAATACCCTTCTTAAGCCTGATTTCTTTTATGTTACCTACTACGTCCATACAAATAAATTTAGTAATTATTATTTGCCTTCTATTTGAGATTTATTTAATTAATATGAGTTTTTTAAGCTATTTATTTGAGTATTTCTCAAATTAGATTATATTTGCAACATATTTATAAATCTCGTAAAACAAAGTTACATGAAAACTACAACGTTTAAAATAGGGAAAAAGCACTACTCTTTTCGAAGAGCTTATAAGCAAGTCCCTATTGGGGATATTCCTCAAATACAGAAAGAGCTAAGAAAAGTTCTCGGGATAACAGATCGTTATTATTTTTCTAAAAAACTAAACCAAGGGTTTAAAGATCCGCGTATAAGTATAATAGAATCAGTGGAAAAGGTATTTAAAAGATATCAAATTAATAATCCATGGGAAGTAACCGAATCAAAAAAATCGGCAGATGAACTTAGAAGCCAAGTTGACTAAAAGGCAAGATCAAGTGCTCGAACTTATAGCAACCGGGTGTCAGCAAAAAGAAGCTGCAGACATATTGAATATCTCTGTCAAAACAATAGATAATCATGTTCAAGCCATCAAGCAAAGAGTATCTGTAAACAACGATCGCGAACTTACAGTCTTTTACTTCTGCCGCAGATTTGCCATTCCTTACGCAGTGATTGCAATCAAAAGAGGTGCAAGCTTATTACTCTTGCTTATAATTCTCACAATCCAAATTTATCATGGAGATAGCTTCCAGGCGCGCCGTGCAAGAACAGTTCGTTCCGGAAGAAGATACGAATATGTAACAGATAATCCAGAAAGCGATGAGTAACACAATTATTGTAACAGATACCGATACTATTGAAAGGCTAATTAATAAAGCTGTCGCAACAAGTTTTGAAAAAAACAGGCCCAGAGAGGTGAAATTACTTTCAATTAATCAGGTTGCAAAAACCCTGCATCTTTCTCACGGAAAGGTAAAAAAATTGGTAGAAGAAGGAACAATTAAAACAACATCTTCCGGTCATATTGAAAGTTCAGAACTAGACCGGTTTTTATTAAATAAATAAACAAGTAAACGATTAAAATAGAAGACACCATGCTTAAAAAAAATCTTGAATTCAAAATGGGAAATGGAACCATCAAAATACTAACAACCGGTTTTACATCTGCCCAATCAGCTCGTTTATCCGACGCTGTCGAAAAAATGACTGAATGTACTGTACTAAACAGCCGCCCCGGGTGTGTGTTTGTTCACCTGAAGGCAGGCTTTGAAATAGACTCCTTCACAGATATGGTTACAAAAAAGTACGAAGAACTCTTAAAATATAAATCATGAAAAGAGTATATATAAGTGGAGATACTACCAATGATAATAGGGAAGCAATACATTCAACGTTTGAAGAAGCAGAAAAATCATTAAAAGATTTAGGCCTATTTCCTATTAATCCTTTAAAAAATGGCCTTCCGAATACCGCTACATGGGAAGATCATATGGTAAAGAACATTGAGCTACTGTTAACATGTTCAGCAATCCTACTCCTTCCAGGATGGAGTACCTCTCCCGGCTCACGCATTGAAGCTTGTATAGCTAACGAAAAGAAAATGGATCAACTGTTCTTGACAGAACAAGAATAATGATAAATCAATGAATAAGATGGAAAATAAAAGTATTAATTACGCATGTCTCATATTAAGTCAATTAGTTGAAATGATTAAAAATGAGGATTGCGAGAATTACATTGATATAGAAGATGAAAATCTTACAGAGTTTTTTACAGCGTTAGTCATGGCTTCGTGCCAATTAATGAACGGAATAACTGGTGAAAATAAAAATTACTTACAACACACATATATACTTAACAACCTTATTGTACAGTATTTGATAGAACATGGAGCATTGGATAAGAATAAAGAATCTAAACAGGGTTAATTATGAAAAAAGAAGAAGTAATAAATAAAGCTCAAAACTTTTCAAAAAACCCTTTAATACAGGAAGGGTATATCGCTGGATTTCAGGCATGCTGCAACATAATTAGGAAAGCAATGTGTGAGTGCTACAATGATGAATTTCTTACAAAAATGGAAGAAATGTCAGAAGTTTCTTTTATGGAATTCGAACAATACTAAACATAGTTGAACATAATGAGGACACCAATTACATATTACGGAGGTAAGCAGCAGCTAGCGGATAAAATTATTTCTATGATTCCTACGCACCGAATTTATTGCGAGCCTTTTTTTGGCGGGGGGGCAGTATTCTTTAAAAAACGAAAAAGTTACCTTGAGGTGATCAATGATAAAAACGATAGGCTTATAACATTTTACCGGCAGGCAGCTACAAATTTTGATGAGTTATCAGAAAAAATAAACAACACCTTGTGTTCGGAGTCTGACTACTACAAAGCTAAAGATTACTATAATGGAAGAGTGCCGGCCGGTGACTCGGATGTGGCATGGGCGGTTTTTTTAATTACAAATGGATCTTTTTCAGGAAGCATGCACGGAGGATGGAAGTGGTGCAATGGATCAAGCGGTAGTCATACTGGTGTGTTTATGAGAAATAAAAGAGCTGAATTTAATGAGGCTCTAAAAAATCGACTTCAGGACGTTCAAATTTCATGCAGGGATGCTCTGTCCGTTATCAAGCAACGAGATACTAAGGATACTTTCTTTTATCTTGATCCTCCATATCCAGGATGTACTCAAGGGCACTATACTGGGTATACACATAAAGATTTATCGGACCTGCTTGAGGCGTTAGCTAGCATAAAAGGGAAGTTTATTCTGTCAAACTTCTGGTGTCAAACATTAAGATATCATGTAGCTATTAATGGATGGTCTGTACAAAAAATAGACATGCCTCTTAAAGTTGCAAACTTAACTAAAGCTAAACGTAAGATAGAAATACTAGTAAGTAATTTTAGTGTGGACAACAATTTATTTCAATAGTTCAAATCCGAAAAACTATGAAACAGCACTGGGAAAAATTATGTAAAACTATTCAAGATTCTGATAAGGAGCTTGAATCTTTTATTGCGTCGCAGGCTCCAGGATCAGTCTATAAGATAAGCAAGTTCCTCCATAACTGGAATAAGCTCAAGTCTCAATTAAACGAGCTGGACGTATATATCACCCCGAAGCCACTCAAAGTCGAAGCCGAATTCACCGGCGAAGACTTTACCAAGGCGTGGGACTTTTGGAAAAACTATCTACAGGCACAATATGGTATAATAATGAGCCCGTATGCAGAACAAATCGCACTCGAGGTACTCGAAGCCGATTCCGGTCACGATCCAATAAAAGCGATAGAAAGCATCAGGTATTCTATCTTTAAACTGTACAAGGCAATCTATCCCCGTCCAGAAAAGAAAGAAGAACCTAAAGAACAAACATCATCAACTCAATTCACATCATCATGGGATTAACAAAAGCCGCGGTCGAGTTTGCACTTTTGCAATTGAAGGACGAAAATATAATGAAGCATAACAAAAATGCCGAGTATAAGTGTCCGGACCTAACCAAAGAAGATTTTTGGAAACTATTTGTTAGCAATGCTACTGGAGTTCTAAGAAAAAGAGGATTATATAAGGAATTTATTGTAGATGATTATAATCGCGAAATACTAAAACAGCTTTTCCTATATATCACAGGAAACAAAGAATGCACTCTTAATATAAACGCCGGTATCATTATTGGCGGACCGGTCGGAAGTGGAAAATCAGTAATTATGGAATCATTCGTAAACACTTATAATCTCTTATGCAAACGCACCACAATAACAGTGCATGCAAAAGACCTGTCTGCCCAAATCAAGAAAGAGGGAGTAAGTACCCGAAACAGATATCAACCGCTTTATATTGACGACCTTGGCCGCGAATCGGACGAAATAAAAGACTTCGGTAACGTTATAACTCCAATGGTAGACCTTTTTGCCGCAAGATATGACTCCGGATCCAGAACATTCGCAACAACCAATTTTGATTATAAACAACTGGAATCTAAATACGGAGAGTTCATTGTTTCCCGGATGAAAGAGATGTGTAATTTTATAATACTGGTAGGACCATCAAGACGGTCCGAAAACGAAATTCTAACCTATGGCAAAAAGATTTAAAGCAACCGAGATCCCTGCCGTAGGTAAAGTAGATAAAGTTACCCTGGTAAAAGACTTTCTTAAAGAAAACTTTGAGATAAGAATAAATATATTCTATCCTCAAAAGGGTGAAATAAAACCTTTGAAACGAGAATATCAATATGGTGTACAATTTAATGACATTTATATTGCAATGATAGAAGCAGGCGTTAATGCATCTCAAAACCTACTCAAAACATTAATCACCTCTCCAAATCAAGAGCATGTTAAAGTCTTTAATCCTATACATGAATATTTCTCTCGAGTCAAGGGCTCGTACGCCGGTGTTTCTCATATAGATAAACTATGTACTTTCCTACGGGCAAGAAGTTTTGGAGATAATGAAGATCAAAGCTATCAAGATCGCATGAAGTATCTTATTAAAAAATGGATTGTCGCGACTGCTGCTTGTGCTTTAGGACTCAGACAAAATGATGTGGCCTTAGGGTTTGTCAATAATATTGAAGGTTCCGGAAAAACATCATTGATTAAATTCCTTGTTCCTGAAGAATTAACAGACTATTATAGAATTTCTCAGAAGGACGACAGAAAATTTGATGTTGAATTAGAATACACTCGAAGAATGATTATTAATTTCGATGAACTTGTCGGTATAACAAAAGCTAGTGCGGAACAATTTAAGATGCTTCAATCATCTCAGGTATTCGATATATATAGACCAGGTGATACGTTTCAAAGAAGCGTTAACAGAATAGCAAGTGCAGCATTTACATCAAATAAAACTCCGGAATCAGGTGGATTTATTACGCCGGAAATGGGATATCGACGTTTTGCAATTATCGAACTGGATGCAATAGATAAGTCATATTCGAATGTAATAGATGTTGACCAGATCTGGGCTGAAGCATTAATGCTTATTGACGAAAAAGGTTATAATTACACCTTCGACGAAGAAAATTATGAAGATTTTTTGACTTACAATGCGCGCTATATTATTCAAACAACAAGCTATACAGTAATTAATGAAAATTACGAAGTGCCAATGAAAGAAGCTGATGGTATTTGGCAACGTCCTATTGATATTCTTAAAGACCTACGCAGAGCTCGTAAAGTAAATAATTCTATGAATGTTTCTGAAATAACAATTGGAGTTGCATTAAAAGCCCTGGGATTCTATAAAAAAGCGAAGCGTGGTGAAAATGGAAAGCCTGCATATTACTATTCAGTGAAAAAGCTATTTTAAATTCTTATCAATAGATAATATTACTATATAATTATATATAGTATTTTTAATATAATATAAAATGAAAAAAAAAGATAATTCACTTACTACATTACTACGAGAAAAAATATCACTTTCAACAAACTGTATATCAATAATATACAAGCTGTATTTTGTAGTAACCTTTAAAAAAAAGGCTAAGTTACTACAGCTTACTACAGCTTACTACAAAATATGGTTACTACATAAATCTAAAATCGTAACGATATAAATGTCACTTAGTTATATCAGTATTTTTCATTAATTTAATGTAGTAAGTAGTATTCACATTTATTTTTTTTCTAAAAAACAGCAATTATGAACAAAGCAAGACGTATAATCAAAATAAATGAGTTCTCCATGCGCGGAGTTAGCACCATCAATACGGAGTATGCAATTGACGCAGTCAATGAAACAGCAAAGCAATGG
>JBBIID010000067.1:0-11019 GCA_037446675.1 Paludibacter sp. | reverse complement strand
ACACGTATTTATCCACGCTAAAAAACCTGAATTATGAGAAAGTCAATAATGTTCTTTTTCTATTTCTTTTTTGTTTACAATCTCTCGTCTCAAATTACAAATATCATTCCAACTTCTACGTCTATCGCACAAACTTCTGTTGCCGATTCACGCAATTGGTCTGCGTTCAACAATCCGGCAATGTTAGGAAATTTGCAGCGGACAGAAGTCGTAATTCAACTGGATAACAGATATTTAGTAAAGGAACTAAATACAAAGAGCTTACAACTTGCCTTTGCTAACCATATAGTGAATACAGGACTTTCGTTCTCACATTTTGGCTATTCGCTCTATCATGAAATGATTTACGGTCTGAGTTTTGCCCGAAACTTTTCCAATGTTTTTTCAATGGGCGTTCAGTTCAACTATTACTCGTCATATTTTATTTCTTCCAATTCGTATCGTGGAGCTCTTCTTCCCCAAATAGGTTTGTCAGTAAAATTAAATCCCGAATTTAGCATCGGCTTTCAATCCTTTAATCCTTTCCAAACCAACATTCAAACCGAATATACAATAAAACGTATATCGTCCATTTTTAGTTTGGGTAGCGAATATTTTTTTAGTCCCGAATTTTCATGGCGAACACAGATGGATAAAGAAATTAGTAGCAATTACAGATTTGCTACCGCATTCGACTATCAAATGGTTGAACAGATGAAAATTAAACTGGGAATCTATGGTTCGGATTATCTTGTTCCGTGCTTGGGAGTTGGTTTCAAAAACGGAAGGATGGGAGCTGATCTTAATTGCGAGTTGCATCCTTTACTTGGATTGAATACAATGGTTGCTTTGAAGTACGAATTCGGTAAATAAAATATCCTCGCAATGCATAAATTCAAATTCATTTTTGTTCTGCTGTATTGTGTTTTTAGTCCTTTAATATTAAGGGCTCAGGATGCTGTAAACACTGCCGAGCAACTTATTGCCGATATTTTTGAACAGTACACCGCCGAAAGCGAAGATGCAATTGACTATGAAACCTTCTACGATGAATTAATCAATTTTGTTCAAAATCCCGTAAACATCAATAAAACTTCACGCGAAGAACTTGAACATTTCCCTTTCCTTTCTGACATCCAGATCGAGAATATTTTGTCCTACGTTTACCGCTTTGGTTCGTTGAAAACCATTTATGAGTTACAACTTATCGATGGGTTGGACATGACGGATATTCGCCGAATGTTACCTTTTGTATCTGTTGGAGAAGGAAATGACGAAAAGCGAAAAATTTATTTTCAGGATTTGGTGAAATATGGAAAAAACGAACTGTTTATTCGGTTGGATAAAGGCCTTGAAACAAAAGAAGGATACAAATTAGCTTTAGAAACTGAAAATGAAGACGCTAATCAGGCGGCTTATTTGGGAAATGCGCTTTATCATTCGTTGAAATATCGCTTCCATTATAAAGATAGAGTTCTTTTTGGGCTTACGGCGGAAAAAGATGCAGGCGAACAATTTTGGGGAACATCGAACAAAGGATACGATTTTTATTCGGCGCATGTACAACTGAACAGATTTGGGAAATTTGAAACCATTGTTTTAGGCGATTTTCGTGCAAATTTCGGACAAGGCTTGGTGCTCCGGCCAGAATTCGGAATGGGAAAATCTTCTTATGTGCTGAATGTAACACCACGAAATTCCGGATTGAAAAAATACAGTTCGACTGATGAATATAACTTTTTTCGTGGTGCAGGAGCAACCGTTCGTTTGGGTGAATTTAATTTGTCGGCTTTTTACTCCAACAAAATGATTGATGGCGACACTTTGAACGGAAGTTTCCCGGGAATTTATAAATCAGGATTGCACAGAACCGGGTCTGAATTTAGTAAAAAGCATACGGTCAATCAGCAAGTCATGGGCGGAAATGTTACTTTTACACATCTCAATTACCAATTGGGCTTTACTGCGGTTCATACCATTTTGGGCGACAGGCTTCAACCGGATAAATCGGTGTATAATTATTTTTATTTCGATGGAAAAGAACAAACAACCGCTGGTTTGAACTACCGATTGCGGTGGCTCAAATTGAACTTTTTTGGAGAAACAGCCATGACCGGTAATGGTGCTGTGGCAACATTGAACGGATTTTCGTTCAGTCCGCTTTCGAAAGTGAGCATGGTTGCTTTACACCGTTATTTCTCGCCCGAGTATGAAACGTTTTATGCAACGGCTTTTTCCGAATCCTCACGAATCAACAACGAATCCGGCTTTTATTTGGGAGTCGAAATCCGTCCGTTTGCCAAATGGAGATTTTCCGTTTATGCCGATAGCTACAAATCGTTCTGGCCAAAATTTGGTGTGGATGCTCCAATTATAGGAATGGATTATTTGCTTCAAGCTGATTTTTCACTGAAACGGAACATAAACATGTTTTGGAGATTTAAATTTGAGGAAAAGCCGGAAAATAAGAGCGATTCGGAAGTTACTATGCCCGAAATTGTGCCAACGCGGAGAACATCACTACGCTATCAGTTGGCCTATTCTTTTGGTAATTTCAGTTTAAAGAATCAAGTCGAAGGAAATCTTTTTGATAAAGGAAATGCAGGCTGGACTTATGGCTTAATGGCTTATCAGGATGTTAGTTATCGATTCTCAATAATTCCTTTGAAACTTGATTTTCGTTACCAATTTTTTGATGCGAAGGATTACGAAAATCGGTTTTACTCCTACGAAAAGGACGTTCTTTATGCTTTTTCCATTCCAATGTATTACGGATTGGGAAGCCGCTATTACTTAAATGCCCAGTACGAGATAAATGCCCATTTTTCCGTATGGTTCAAAATAGCTCAAACCACGTATGCAGACGATCGTGAATCGCTGAGTAGCGGTAACGAAGAAATTTCAGGCAATAGAAAGACAGATGTTCGCTTTTTATTAAAGTGGGAATTTTAATCGCAACTTCAATGCTGATCCGCCTTTTTCCACCACAATATCGTCCCTTCCAATCCAACAATGAAAGTAGTTACTAAAATGATGTAGCTTTTGTAAGTAAGCTCCACTCCTTCCGTTCCGGCTGGCACAGACAATAATCCGGGAATAGCCCATGGAAAATAAGTGCCCAGCCCAACTAACCCGACAAAATTAGACATAATCAGGGTAAGTATGGCAAATCCCATCGGAAGCAAATAACCACGACTGTATCCGGACAAAAATCCGACAGGAGTCATAAGAAAAAGGGTAAGAAAAGAGGTTGAAAGATAAACTTTGGTTGATTGAAGCATCAGAGTGTTTTGCCAGTCAGAAATTCCGATAAGTTTTCCAAAAACGATTCCGGAACAATAAAAGACGATTATCAAAATGGTACATAAAAGTGCGATGACAATATATTTCGAAAAAACGATTAATGTCCTTGAAACGGGCAAAGCCATAATATCTTTGGCTGTTTTTTCGGTGAATTCGCGACCAAAAATCCAGCAACACAAAAAACTGAACCCAACCAATCCAATTCCGGCCATTACTTGTGTCAGAAAGCCAAAATAAGTAGTCCAATCTCCATTCCCAAGCTGGGCGAGAGAAGCTTTTGTTCCGATCATTCCCAATTTTGAGGCTAGTTCAGGATGTTTTTGGATAAGGAAAATCAGGCTCATCATTGCCGGGATGAATATGAAAAAGATGATTGCAATGTATGGTATTCTCGAACGACGAAGTTTCAGCCATTCTGTTTCAATAGTGATGATAAGTTTTTTCATTTGATATGTTGTTTTGGTTCGATTGTTCTTAAAAAATAGCTTTCCAAATCTTCTTCCACCAATTGCAAAAGCGTGGGAGGACAATTCGCTTCAACCATCATCGAAGCCAACAAGTCGGGTTCGGTTACAAAATTCCCATTCAATATTTCAGCATAGTTTCCGGTGGAAGCGTCGAAATCGATATTTTTTTCGGAAAGCAGAGCATATAGTTTTTCAGTGTTGCGGGCATTAATGCGAAGTTTTTTTGCCGACAGTTCTTCCAATTGTTTTTTTGTAATTTCCTGAATTAATTTCCCGTTGTGAATAATTCCGATACGGGTAGCAAACTTTGAAATCTCACCAAGAATATGGCTCGAAATTAATATTGTTACACCATGATTGACGCTCAAATCAATCAACAATTCTCTTATTTCATGGATTCCTGCCGGATCGAGTCCATTAGTTGGTTCGTCCAAAATCAGAATCTCAGGTTTATGAAGCAACGCTTTGGCCAACCCAAGCCGCTGTGCATTTCCCAGCGAAAGATTTTTTGCCATTCTGTTTTCGTACGCTCCTAAGTGTAACATGGCAACGATTTCGTCTATCGAGTTTTTATCTTCAATAAAGCGTAAGCGACGGACAATTTCAAGATTTTCTCTGACTGTCAGATTCGGATACGAACTTGGCGTTTCGACCATATAGCCAATTTTGTTCCAAAAACTGCTTTTCTGATCCGTAATCTTTTCTCCATTAATTTTTACAGTACCCGAGGTTGGTTTTATCAATCCCAACAGCATTCTGATTGTTGTGGTTTTGCCTGCTCCGTTTAAGCCTAAAAAACCGTATATTTCGCCTTTATTTACGGTCAGCGAGATATTATCAACGGCATTTACGTCCTTGTAATTCTTCGAAAGGTTTTCGGTAATAATTGCTTCGTTCATTTTTAAATCATTTTTTCAGATTGTTATAAATTGTATCGTAAGCAGACAGCAGATATTCTTTGAAAGAATTTTTGCTATCGTTATTAATAAAGCGCAGAAAAACGCCATCGTTACAGTACAAAAACAGATTTGCAATTTCCTCGTTGCTCGAGGTGGAATTAATTTCCCCGCTCTCTTTTGCTTTGTTGATCACCGTTTTCCATTCTTCCACATCTTTGTTGTGCATTTCTAATTCTACCTTTAGAAATTCGGGGAAACGATTCACTGCTTCAAACATAATGAAGAAAAGGTTGAGCGGAGCGTTGCTGTTAGTTTCGTTCTTGAAATCTGCATACAATGTTGCGAAAAAGCCGTTCAGAGTTTCCACATATTGATGATAGAAATTATAAAGCGATTCTTTATCAAAATCATTATAATTCAATGCTCCAAACGAAAAAAATAGTTGTGCTATTTCTTTGAATAACTCTTCTTTGCCCGAAAAATAATGATAAAATGCACCTTTCGAAAGTCCT
Organism: Paludibacter sp.; assembly: GCA_037446675.1. Lineage (GTDB taxonomy): Bacteria > Bacteroidota > Bacteroidia > Bacteroidales > Paludibacteraceae > Paludibacter. Next base: position 5,859 of record JBBIID010000067.1, on the reverse strand, counting down.
GTACTTTCTACTATATCTTTCATTGTTACGTCTTTATAACTTTTTTGAAGAAAAAGGAACAATGATTTTCTTAATATGTTTTCTCTTGATTCATTCATAAACCGACCGTTTGGTATGCAAATATAGATGAAATATTTTATTGACAAGAATATTTTTTACTTTTTTTATACGTGAAAAGATTTTAAATGATAGAAATGATAAATTTTCTTTAATATTTGACAAGTGTTCAAATATTTAGGAAAAATTGCCATCTCTACATTGCAATTTTGGAATATTGCAGTATCTTTGCATAGTTATTCAGCCCGAAGACTATCTCCTCGCCGATTACTACAACTTACAATATACCAATATAATGGACTTATTAGAAAAAATTATGGCTCGTGCCAAGGCAAATTTACAACGTATTGTTTTGCCGGAGGGGACGGAAATCCGTACATTGAAAGCCGCGGATATTATTTTAAAAGAAAAAGCTGCAAAACTGATTTTAATTGGAAACGAAGCTGAAATCAAACGGTTGGCAGCTGAAAATTCATTGACAAATATTGCTGATGCGACGATAGTTGATCCGGAGACGAATGAAAAAATGGGCGTTTATGCTAATTTACTTTACGAATTACGCAAAAGCAAAGGAATGACTCCTGAAGATGCTGCAAAATTGGCGAAAGATCCGTTATATTTGGGTTGTTTGATGATAAAAAACGATGATGCCGATGGTGAATTGGCAGGTGCTCAAAATACTACCGGAAATGTTTTGCGTCCGGCTTTCCAAATTGTAAAAACATTGCCTGGAATAAGTGTCGTATCGGGTGCGTTGCTGATGTTTACACCAACACCGCAATATGGCGAAAACGGTCTGTTGGTTTTTGCCGACTGTGCCGTAAATCCAAATCCAACAGCTAATGAGTTGGCACAAATTGCCGTGAGCACTGCGAATACTGCAAGTGTAATTGGTGGATTTGAACCTCGTATTGCTATGTTGAGTTTCTCGACAAAAGGAAGTGCAAAACACGAATTGGTGGATAAAGTAACTGAGGCGACCAGAATTGCAAAGGAAATGGCTCCCGAGTTGCAAATAGAAGGAGAATTGCAGGCTGATGCGGCATTAGTTCCTTCTATCGGACAAAGCAAAGCACCGGGAAGCAAAATTGCGGGACATGCTAACGTCCTTGTTTTCCCCGATCTTCAAGCCGGAAATATCGGATATAAAATGGTGGAAAGATTCTCGGGAGCACAGGCTGTAGGTCCAATTTTACAAGGCATGGCTGCACCAATCAACGATCTTTCGCGTGGTTGCTCTGTGGATGATATTGTACGAATGATCACTATAACGGCCAATCAGGCGATGAAATAATAGCGGCAAGCAGTAAGCGACTGGAACTTTGTTTCGCATACTTACTGCTTACCTCTTACCTATAAAAAATAATTATTTATGGCAGACGAAATTTTTGAAGCGATAGAACGCTACGGATTAAGCAAACGCAACAGAAAACGCACATTGTTTTCTCGTATTGGCGTGGTTGGATGCGGAAAGGAGGGAAGCGTAATTGCTACAACAGCTGCTCTCAACGGGATGGAAGTTGTTTTCCTCGAACCCAATGAAGAAAGCATTGCTAACGCTTACAGCAGAATTGAAGAAAAACTCGACAAAAAAATCTCAAACTGGGGTTTAACTGAAAATGAGAAGAAAGCAATTATGAGTCGCGTTACTGGTACATCTAATTATGATGATTTTAGCGGATGCGATTTTGTGATTGAAGCCATTCGTTATCACGACCAAACCGGTGAACGACGCGTTACTCAACGCAAAGATGTTTTTAAGGAATTGGAAAGAGTTCTGTCGCCAACTGCAATTATAGCATCGAATGTGTCGACAGTAATTGTTACCGATCTGGCATCTGAACTTCAACATACCGAACGTTGTATCGGGTTACATTTTCTTTCAAATGTCCCTGATTCACAAATTATTGAAATTGTTCCAGGTTTAAACACTTCCGACGAAACTTATGATAAAGTTTGCAAATTTGCTAAACTCATTAAGCACGATTATATTCCGGTGATGGAGTCATCAGGTTTGGTAAGCATTCGTTTGTTCCTGATTCAGTTGAACGAAGCTTGCGGAATATTGATGGAAGGAATTTCGAGCGTTGAAAATATCGACCGCGTTCTGACAGTTGGTTTTGGTCACCGCCAGGGAGTTTTCCGTACAGCCGACCAGATGGGAATTGAAAAGATCGTACGGTTGCTCGAAAATCTTTGGGACGAATATGGAAGTTTGAAGTATAAACCATCGCCTATTTTGCTTCGCCTTTTCCGTGCAAAACATTTTGGAATAAGTACGAAGAAAGGTTTTTATACTTATGATGATTTTGGAAATATTATAAAATAAGGAGGAACTGGAAACATGAAGATATTAGTATTAAACTGCGGAAGTTCGTCGATAAAGTATAAATTACTTGATATGGAAACCAACGAAGAGTTGGGAGCCGGCGGCGTTGAAAAAATCGGAATGAAAGGTTCTTTCCTGAAGCATGTTCGGAGAGATGGACAAAAAGTGATTCTTAAAGGTGAAATTTTGGAACATCAGATCGGTATTGAATACATTTTAGGTGTTCTTACTAGCCAAAAACATGGAGCCATAGAATCGCTGGAAGAAATACATGCTGTGGGTCATCGCGTGGTGCATGGTGGTGAAAAATTTAATTCGAGTGTTTTAATAACCGATGAAGTGATTCAAAAAATTGTGGATTGCATTGACATAGCCCCGCTTCATAATCCACCAAATTTAGCCGGAATTTATGCCATTAACGAATTGTTGCCTTCAGTGCCGCAGGTAGGAGTATTCGATACAGCTTTTCACCAAACGATGCCCGAATATGCCTATATGTACGGAATTCCTTATTCTTTGTACAAAAAGTACGGAATTCGTCGCTACGGATTCCACGGAACAAGTCATCGCTATGTTTCGAAACGTGCTTGTGAATTCCTAGGTTTGGATTATAAAAACTCGAAAGTGATTACGGCTCACATTGGAAATGGAGGTTCGGTTTGCGCCGTGAAAAATGGAGAATCGGTGGATACTTCGATGGGCTTTACTCCGGTGGAAGGTTTGATGATGGGAACCCGTTCGGGTGATGTGGATCTAGGCGTGGTTACATTCCTAATGGAAAAAGAAATGATTGGCTCGGCCTCTGTTTCGACTTTGTTTAATAAACATAGTGGTGTATTGGGCGTTTCGGGAATTTCGTCGGATATGCGCGACATAGAAAATGCCGTTGCCGATGGAAATGAGCGTGCAAAACTTGCTTTGGACATGTACGAATACCGGATAAAAAAATACATTGGCTCTTATGCTGCGGCTTTGGAAGGGTTTGATGTGCTTGTATTTACAGGTGGAGTTGGCGAGAACCAAACCGGAACTCGTCAGAAAGTATGCGAGAGTCTAGGTTTTATGGGAGTAAAAATCGACAATGAATTAAACAGAGTTTCGCGTGGCAAGGAAGTTCTTTTAAGTACGCCCGAATCGACAGTGAAAGTGGTTGTGATACCAACGGATGAGGAATATATGATTGCTTCAGATACGCTTGAAATAGTAAAAGAGTTAAAATAGCGACTTTCGAAATATTCTGTAAAAATGGCTGATAAATTTTTATCAGCCATTTTTTTTTGATAATTGGAAGTTGGAGGCTCTATGTTTTAATTTTAGTACATTTCATTTATTTCTTGTAGTTATGAAACAATTATTATGTCTATTGCATCAATGAAGTACATTGCTCAATGTTAAACTATTCGGTATGTTAATCTGTTACAATATTTCAAAAATATCTATATGATAAAATAAACACTTATTTTAATCCTTTTTATCCTGATTTTTATTAGATTATCCTGCTTTGCTCAAAAAAAGGCTGAAAAATTGAAAACTGAAGTTTTCAACACCGAAAAAGCTTTCGAAAAACTGTGTGCCGATAGTGGTATCGATGTTGGTTTTGTGCGATTTGCCGATAAAGAAGCTGTCATACTCCGTGGAAATGATTCTATTATAAAAGGTAAAGAGGCTATTAGAAATTTTTATAAGAAAACAGCCTCCAAAGCTTATGTGAGTTGAACACCTGATTTTATCGAGGTTTCGAAAGATGGTAGCATGGCTTACACCTACGGCGGATACATTTGGAAAGTTCCACAAGCTGATGGAACAACAAAAGAGTCTAAAGGAGTTTTTCATACCGTATGGAAACGGCAAAAGGATGGTAGTTGGAAATATGTTTGGGATTAATTAGATAGCGGAAAAGGAAGTTAGTTATAATATATTCATTTAAATTATATGCGATTATTTGTCTCATTTCTATTTTGTTTTATAGCAGGAATTTATAATTTCTCGGTTGCCCAAAAGTTCTGGTTAACAACATATGAGTTTCCCTACGGCCCAAAAACTGGAATCAGTTTAATTAATGATTCGGTTTTATTTGTTGGAACAGAAAACAAAATTATTAAAAGCACAAACAGTGGCTATCGTTTCACAGAGTCTTTGGAGGCTAAATCAATAAACACTGTTTTTATCTCAAATGCAGGAAATGTGTATGCAGGTGGAGAAGGGAAAATTTATAAATCTGAAAATTTAGGCCTTAGTTGGGATTCTGTTTCTGTAAATTCCAATTATCCGGTGGTGCAGATTATTGAAAACAGCAGTGGAAATTTGTTTGCCATAACCAATGGATATGATATTGAAAGAGGCGAAATGTCTGGTGAGAATATTCTTTTTTCAGATAATCAGGGATTAACATGGACTGTTCGGAATTCAGGTCTAAAACTTAAAGGGGGCTGTAATAAAATTGCAGTTGACAAGAATAATCGTTTATATGTTGCGATTGTAGATGATAACGTAACAGGTGCTGGTGGATTATTTATTTCAAATAACGATGGGCTAAACTGGACAAAGGCAGATATTGGTTACGTCGGAGAGGATGCTGATTACGATTCTCCCCGTGCACAGCTAGTAACTGGCTTATCTGTGTTAAGTAATGATAGTATTTATCTCAGTTTTGAAGGAATTAATGTGAATTTCGAGATTCGGTTGAATATGAGAAAACACATAAATGATATTAGCAATCCAAGTATAAAATGGGATGTTGATAAAGTAAATAATACAAATTCATGGTGGCTCGACAGGTCTCTGAATGATATTTATGAAGCTCGAAATGGTGATCGTTACAGTTCATATTCTCATTCGATGAACACTGGAGGAACGTATTTTAAAAAAGTAAATAACCCTTGGAACAGAATAGATGCCGGACTAGGTTTAGCTGTGAATAGTATGAGAACAGATCAGTACTTCGTTGAAAATTCGAAAGGAAAAATATTCATGATTCAAAAATATGACGAACGGATTTATTGGGTCGATACAAGCACCATAAATACTAATATACCTTATAACCCAATTAACAAAAATGTTTTTCTGTGCCCATCACAAATTAAATCGGGATCATTTGTTGAGTTGAAAATGCTTCCTGAATGGGATTGTCGTTTGCTAAGTATTTGCGATTTGTCAGGACGTGTTTTGACTTTAGTTGTAAATCAAAATTCAATTCAGGCTCCAAACAACAAAGGGCTGTATTTATTGAGAGCCAGAATAAACGAAAAGGATTATCTTAGAAAAATTCTGATAAATTAGTCGTCCGATTGGGTTGGTTAAACCAAGTTTATTGCTTCACATAATTATCAACATCTCTATAAGTTCGGATTAAAATGGTTTTTTTGTTAAATATATTTAAATTTCAAGTCATTTATATCGCGCACGATATAAGATTACATATTTTTGTATCGCAAACGATATAAATAACAAAACAAGATAATATGGACTCAAAA
>JBBIID010000066.1:2617-11027 GCA_037446675.1 Paludibacter sp. | reverse complement strand
TTTTCAGACTATTACAGTCGCCATAAAATTTATATAAATATGAAGAAGATATTTTTATCCATGTTGATGATCGTATTGGCGTTATCATTAGCAAAGGCTCAGATGCAGCCAAGTAACATTGTTCAAAGCAATGGTGTGTATTTTACCGATGTTTCGCAAACGGTATTGTATACGGGTGAGTATAAAGAGTTTTACGACAATGGAGCTTTGAAAGTAGAAATGAACATTAAAGATGGCAAGCCTGAAGGTGCTTACATTGTTTATTTCGCAAATGGCAAGCCCAATGAGGTGCGTGCTTATCGAAACGGAGAGTTTCATGGAGTGTGGCGTACTTATAACGAAGCCGGATTGCTGATTGCCGAAGCGGAATACCGTCACGATAAAAAGCATGGAACTTGGCATGTATGGGACGATTCGGGAATTATGCGCTACGAAATGCAATATACCGATGGTAAAAAATCAGGAATCTGGTACATGTGGGATGAAAAAGGAAAACTTATCTCCGAAAAGAAATACTAGGATTTAATTTTATAGTCAGGTTAAAAACTATTTCGTCAAAAATATTTCATAACATCGTATATTATTTGTAACCTGCTTGTAACAAGTTCGTTGTTATTTTGCAGAGTAATTTGAAACAGGAATATAAACAAATAAAAAAATATACAGTTATGAAAAAGTTTATGATGTTGTCGATAGTATCGTTGCTTTTCGTTGCTTTTCAACTTTCGGCCGAACCAAAACCAGCTAATAGCTCAGCAGCAGTAGTAGTTTCAGTGCAAAATAGCTCAGTTAAAGGCACTGTTTTGGACAAACTGACTAAAGAAACTCTTGCAGGAGCCGTTATTACTGCCAACAACCAAAAAGTGTATACCGATTTGGATGGAAACTTTGCAATTTCGAATCTTTGTGGTGGAAAATGCCAATTAAAAATCAGCATGATTTCTTACGAAGATCAAATAATCGATATTGATACCAATAGCAGTAAAAATATCGAAGTGAAGTTGCAACAACGATAAATTTTGTAACCTAAAACGACGCGTTTGTTTTGCTACAATTGAGTCTTTAAAAAACATAGTGGTTAATAAAAGAGAGGTAAATCCAAAAACGGATTTACCTCTTCTTGTTCTATGGCATTTAATATTATTGTAATACGAATAACATATTTACGTAATGGAGTTTTTGTTTCTTTGTTAAGAAATCGTGTGTTAACTATTACAACGCGATTTGTCTGAAAGTACTTCCCAATTGTTTTATCGTATTTTTTCAACATAGTATTGCATTATGAATTCATATCATTTATTAGTAGTGGATGATGAACCCGATTTGTGTGAAATCCTTCAATTTAATCTCGAAAACGAAGGTTACGTTGTGGATATTGCTTATTCTGCCGAAGAAGCTCTGAAAAAAGATCTTAGTATTTACAGCCTGCTGTTGCTCGATGTAATGATGGGTGACATTTCAGGCTTTAAAATGGCTCGCTTGGTGCGCGAAAACCCGAAAACGGCTACCAAGCCGATAGTTTTTCTAACGGCAAAAACCAGCGAAAACGATCGCCTGACAGGCTTTGCTATTGGCGCTGATGATTATATTCAAAAACCCTTTTCTATCCGCGAGGTGATTGCGCGCGTAAATGCCGTTATTCGCAGAGTAAACGATGGAAATAAATCGGCTAAATCGGAAATAATAAGTTACGATACCTTGGAAATGAATCCGATAAACAAAAAAGTGTTGGTGGAAAATAACGAAGTTTCGCTTACAAAGAAGGAATTCGAATTGTTAAAGCTTTTTCTGGAAAACAGAAATCGAGTTTTTTCGAGAGAAGAAATTCTGACGCGTGTTTGGGCCGATGAAGATGGTGTTCTGAACAGAACAATTGATGTGAATATAACCCGCCTGAGAAAGAAAATAGGACAATACGAACGAAACATAGTAACTCGCCTTGGCTACGGTTATTGTTTCGAGGATTAAGCTTAAAAATTACATTCTGAATGATATATTGGAAAAGAGTCTGTTGAATTGCCAACAGGCTTTTCCTTTTTTAGGTTGAAAATAATAATGTGATATATTGACTTTATGGATTTAAGGAAATCAATATTGCTTATAGTGGTTGCATTTTTTGTTGTTCTTGCAGCAAATTCTCAGTCGGTTGGACTTGTATTGAGCGGCGGCGGAGGTCCGGGAATTGCACATATTGGAGTGATTAAAGCGCTTGAAGAAAACAATATCCCAATTGATTATATTACGGGTACATCCATTGGAGCAATTGTTGGCGGATTGTATTCAGCCGGTTTTTCGCCCGACGAAATGATAGGAATATTCAAATCGAAAGAGTTTAAAGCATTGTCGACAGGCGAAATTGCTACGAAAAACAGATATTCTTATTATCAGAATTATTTCAATCCCGGGCTTATCTCTGTCGATCTTGCAAAATCATCTATTCATCTTTCCACAAACGTAATTTCTCCTCATGCGATGAATTATCAATTCTTTTTGATGTTTGATCAGGCTTCAGCGATCTGTAAGAATAACTTTGACAGTTTGTTTGTTCCGTTTCGGTGTGTGGCTTCGGACATTTACGAAAGAAAATCCGTTGTTTTTGACAAAGGCGATTTGAGTGTCGCAATTCGTTCTTCCATGAGTTTTCCATTTATTTTTAAGTCCACCGGGCAATACGATAAATTGCTTTACGATGGCGGGATATATAATAATTTCCCGGTAGACGTGCTGGAAAAAGAATTTAATCCTGACTATTGCATTGGGAGTGTGGTGGCTTATAATCCGCCCAAGGCTGGCAAAAATGACCCTTTAATGCAATTGCAAAATATGATTATTGCTCCAACGGAATATTCGCTGAAAGGCAGAAACGGAATTCTGTTCGATTTTGATTTGAAAAGTTATGGAACATGGGACTTTAGCAAAGTCGACGAATTGGTTCAGATCGGATACGATTCGGTGATGAAGCATATTGACGAAATTAAGCAAGCGATTAAGAGAGAGAAGCCGATAGCCGAAGTAAGCTCTGAACGGTTGAATTTTAAAACCGGAATTCCGAAAATGAATTATGATTCGTTGTTGATAAGCGGGCTTAAATCTTCAAAAAGCAGATATAAACTTTTGCAAAATGTTGGTCAAATCAAGGACGAAAATTTTCGCAGAACTTACTTTCAACTAGCTGCGAGCGGTAGGGTAGAGCAAATGATTCCTGAAACATTTTTAGATACGTTGAACGGCGCGGTGAAACTTAAATTAAGGTTGGATGCGCATGAGCCAATGAATTTGTCGTTGGGAGGGAATTTCTCGACGAATGGAGCAAATCAACTTTATGCAGGAATTTCTTATCACGATATGGCGCGTTGGGCGAAGAAACTCGTGTTGGATGGACAAATGGGAACATTCTACAACGGATTGGGATTTTATTCCCGATTAGAATTTCCTGCTTCGTTTCCTGCAAATTTGAAATTGAACGCTATCTGGCACAATTTTAATTATTCGGGCTCCCGGGATAATTGGTTGCAAAGATGGTACGATCAAGATGAAGTTTATGGCGACCTATCTTTCGGAGTTGGAATAGAGGCTAAATCGACAGTCGAAGCCGGTATCGGTTTAGGGAAAATCAATTATAACTATAACTCGGAAGATGCTAATTCAAACTATAGAGAAGACGAGTCAACCTTTAATTTGAAAAAAGCATTTGTCCGCATTTTTGATAACTCGCTTAATAACAACAGAATATATCCGACAAATGGATATTCTTATTTCGTTTCTGCGCAATTGTTTGATGGAACTGAAGCAGATTTAATCCAAAATCAATTTCATCGAACGATACTGAATTCCTGGATTCAGCTTAAAGCTTTTGGAGAGGTTTATGCTACGATTTCAGATCGGATAAACCTTGGATTTTCTGCTGAAATGGGTTATTCTACAGCAAAACCTTTTTCAAATTATTCAATATCAGAAATTCAGCAACTTTCATTTCGGCCAACTTTATTGAGCAAAACGGTTTATAATTCGGCTTATGCGTCGAACCAGTTCGTTGGCTTGGGAATTAAACCGATTTATAAACTTACTGATCAGTTTCATTTAAGAGTCGATACTTATTGCTTTCTGCCTTTTCAAAAACTCAATAGCTCGAATGTTTTCTATCGGTTGAATAAGCCTTTTGATTATATGGGCATTGTTTCGGAAGCTGCTTTTGTATTTCGATTAAACTCGTTTACCGCAAGCTTATTTGGGAATTATTTTAGTAATTCAAACAAACAATGGTATGTTGGTGTAAGTATTGGAATTCCGGTTTTCAGAACCAAATTCATGGACTGAGCATTGGTCGGGAACTAAAAAACCGACTTTCACAAGCCGGTTTTCAGAAGATTAATAAAGGTCTGAGAAAACTATTACATCGTGACTAAGATATTCGTTTGTTTCGTTGTGTTTAAATGTGTTAGTTCGTATATGAACAACCTCTCGGCGGCATGAACCCAGAATTTAAACTCTATAGATTTGCTGTACGACGGAATGAAATCGAGCAGCAAATTAAGGTTGAACTTGTCGGAAGACACGCCCGCATCCGATCTTAAAGCATCAATAGCGTTACATTCCTGTTCTATATGTGTGGGTACCATTAATACCGGTTTTTGAAGGTACATGGCCTCGCACACCGATTCGAAACCCGCAGTGGTTGCATAACCCTTGCAGCCGGCCATATATTTCAGGAATAATTTATCGTCCAGCGTGTGCATTGTTAGCTGTTCGGTAATATCAACGGTCTTATCCGCATCTTTTTTGTCCCAAAAGAAATGCAATTTTTGTTTTCGATCGGAGTTGCTCCATTCCATCAATTCGTCGATATATCCCTTGTTCAAAATGTAGCCATGGATGTAGTCGCCGTTTTGAACTTCGCGGTTGATAACTTCTCTTCTGAGCAAAGGAGGAACGATCGCTATTTTTCCATAATACGATTTATCGTTAATTCGGAAAGATAACGCTAAAATACGTTGAGCATTTAATGCCGTGAGACGGGAATAAAAGTTCAGTAACTTGAATTCTTTCTTCTTATCGCCAGTATATCTGAATTCCGGTGTCAGAAAATAATACTGATGAGCTACGTTCACCATCGGAATTTCAGGATTGAAAACGCCATAGGTGATACCGCACAACAACTCGTAGAAATTGATAATTACGTCAGGCTTGTTTTTGTCTATTTCGCGCCTGATATTAAATATGCTGGCGATATATGCCGGAGCAAGTAGCAAATTATATAAAATGCTGGCCAGTAAAAATGTCTTTTTCCCTTTGGGCGTAGGCAAAAAGTTGGGACTTAAAAACTGGATGATTTTTGTGTCCATTTTTTTGATGAAAAATTCAGGCAACGTTCTGCGGGCACTGCTTCCGACCATTACGCCGACTACTTCGTGTCCGTTTCGTTCCAAAAGACTTTTCATACTCAAAGCCTGAGTAAAATGACCTCTGCCTTCGCCCTGTACTACAAATAGATATTTCATTGCAGAATATTAGAAAAAATGGTGATAAACGTTGTTTGAGAATGCGACACGAACCGGTTTCTTATTGGTACTTGGCGTGAATTCGAAAACTTCGATAGGTTCTTCGGGAAGCTTATTGGCTTCATTGTGCATGTAAACCTCCCACGTTCCGTCTTCGTGTTCCAGCAGAGCCGACATTGTTTCGACCCAGTCGCCTGAATTCAAATAATGAATACCATTGATCATTCTGTCGGCAGGTTGGTGTATATGTCCGCAAATGATGCCATCGGCGTGGCGCGATTTAGCAAGCGCTACAAGTTCTTTTTCGTAATCGGAGATATACGAGACAGCGGTTTTCACTTTTTGCTTTATGCTTTGCGAAAGAGAAAAGTATGGCAATCCCTTCTTTGTACGGTACGCGTTATATATTCGATTCAGCCACAACAGAAAAGTGTAACCTATATCGCCCAGCTTTGCAAGCCAAACCATTTTGGAAGTTACATTGTCGAAAACATCTCCATGTACCACATAGAATCGTTTTCCGTTTTTCTCGTGTACGTATTCGCTTACTATGTCAATATTATTGAACGTGAAAGGAGCAATATGATCGATAAAATCATCATGATTTCCTCGGACATAGATTACTTTTGTATTATGATTTTCCATCATTTTCATGATGATTTTAATCAAATCGGTATGTTCTTTTTTCCATTTTCCACGGCCACCTTTTTGCAAGTGCCAGCCATCGATAATGTCTCCGTTTAAAATAAGAGTATTGCAGTTTACTGTTCTGAGAAATTCAGCAAGTTCGCGTGTTTTTGAATGCTCTGTGCCCAGATGAACATCCGATATTACGATGGTGGAATAAAATTTTTGGTTGTACATATAGCTATTCAATTTTATATTTCGCTACAAAATAAAGAATTAGCTATTGCGGGAATAAAACAGGATTGTGAAGAAAACATTAAAACTAAATGTTAGTTATTTTACAATATAATTGTACTTTTGGTGTCGATTTAATATTTTGAGCATAGATGAAAAGGATATATATACAAGACTGCACGTTTGAAAGGCGGGATTTTTCAATGGACGAACTGCCGGGTTCTGATTTTGATAATTGTAAATTTTCTAATTGTAACTTTCTTGGAGCAAATCTTTCGGAAGTTAATTTCTCCGATTGTAGCTTTGTTTATAGTAATTTTAGTAACACAAAGCTTAATAAAACTTCTTTTCAAAATATTGAATTTCAGAATTGTAAAATGCTTGGAGTTCACTTCTCTGCATGCAATTCATTTCTTTTGAGTCTCAAACTCGACAATTGCGTATTAAACTATTCATCTTTCTTTCAGTTGAAATTGACAGAGTGTTCATTTAAAAATTGCTCTTTGCAGGAAGTTGATTTTGTTGAAGCAAATCTCTCTGGAATTAAGTTTATTGAGTGTGATTTGCTTGGAGCAATATTTGAAAATACGAATCTGGAACGAACAGACTTTCGGACAGCTTATAATTACACGCTTGATCCGGGCCAAAACAGAATTCGTAAAACTAAGTTTTCTCTACAAGGACTTCCCGGATTATTGACAAAATTCGATATGGAAATTGAATAAACCTTCATCAAAATTTCTTTTATTCTTACGAAAAACTTTATTTGAAAATGTACCGCGAACTACAACTCGTATTATTGACTTATTGTTAATGATACGAGTTTCTTCTTTTGTCATTTTTGATTTATTTTAACAGTACATTCCTCCGGTTACTTCCAGAATTTATTCAAAATTTAAAAGCACAAATCGAAATGATATTGAATTATATTTTTCAATATTTATTCGTTTTTGTAATTTTTAATGGCAAATTGCTTGCATTTAACAAGCTTAATAGTTAAATGTTGCAGCAAATTGTCACTTTTAACTATCGATTAAGTGACGGTATAAATACACATAAAAATTCAATAAAAACTGCATAAATTTTCAATAATCAACATATTGATTATTAGACTTATACAATACTTTTTAAGTTAAATATCTGATAATTATTAAGTTAATAAATTAGTTGTTTTATTGGTTGTATTAACTCAAATTGAAACATAATTTGTGCATAAACTTACCATTTGTAATCAAAAATACTTGTTTTGTAACACATATTGCTATATTTTTGCGGGCTTTAAAAATATGCAATTTTTTTAATTGTATAAAAGCAGATTAAATCAAGGATTAATGAACAAATGTTAAATTTATGAGAAAACTGACTTTTTTATTAGCCTGCTTGTTGATAGTTGGCTTTGGTTTGGTTGATGCTCAGTCTAAATCTGCATCCGGAAAGGTAATTTCCGCAGATGATGGGCAGCCAATTATTGGTGCTACCGTTTTGATAAAAGGTACGCCAAACGGTACTATTACGGACGTTAGTGGAGCTTTCACTATCGCTCTGGAAGGAAATTCGAAGACTCTTGTTATTTCTTACGTGGGAATGAAAACTGTAGAAGTAGAAGCACAGAGTAATATGGTTGTAAAAATGGTTTCTGATGACTTAATGATTGATGAATTGGTGGTAACTGCTTTGGGTATTAGCCGCAATAAGAAATCGTTAGGATACGCTGTACAGGAAGTTAGTGGAGATGACATTAGTCAGGTGAAATCTGATAATTTCATGACTTCTCTTTCGGGTAAAGTTTCGGGTATTCAGATTAAAAACAATACGAACTTTGGTGGATCTACAAACGTAATTATTCGTGGTTCTTCGTCATTAACCGGGAACAATCAGGCTTTGTTTGTTGTGGATGGAGTTCCAATGGACAACTCAAACACAAACAATGAGGGTCAGTTAACCGGACGTGGAGGTTACGACTATGGAAATACCGCTTCAGATATTAATGCCGGTGATATTGAATCAATATCGGTGCTTAAAGGAGCTGCTGCTACAGCGCTTTTTGGATC
>JBBIID010000066.1:592-2607 GCA_037446675.1 Paludibacter sp. | reverse complement strand
GAGAGCGGCAAATGGTGTGATATTAATTACAACCAAAAAAGGAAAAGCAAATGGATCTAAAGTGCCGCAGGTTAAAATAAGCTCTAATGTTACCTTCAGCAGAATTGACAAAAGTACTTTCCCAAAATATCAAAACGAATATGGTGCTGGATATGGTAAATCATATTATAGTGGTTCCGATGATAATGAAGATGGTATAGCAGATGATGGAAGTATTTATCCAGGATTTGAGTATTATGGAGACGTAGACGGCGATGGAATAACTGATTACACAGTTCCTTATTACGAAGATGCTTCACGTGGACAAAAATTTGATCCTACTGTGATGGTTTATCAATGGGATGCGTTCGATCCGGAATCTCCTAATTTCGGGAAAGCAACTCCATGGGTAGCCGGTGCAAATGGTCCATTGTCATTCTTCGAAACCGGAGTAGGTACAAGTCAGAATTTAGATATTTCAGGAGGAAATGACAAAACGCTTTATCGTTTCTCTTATACATATTTTGATCAAAAAGGTGTAATGCCTAACAGCAACATAACAAAAAACAATGTGTTGTTCAACGGATCTCATAAGCTTTTGGACAACCTTGAAATCTCAACTTCTGTAAATTATGTAAATGCAGCAGGAAAAGGTAGACCATCTACAGGATACAACGATAACATTATGTCAAGTTTCCGTCAATGGTACCAGACTAATGTTGATTTGGGTATGCAGAAATACATGTACGAAACCACAGGCAGAAATATAACTTGGAATAGAAATGCCTATGACGATGGAACTCCTGCATATTGGGATAACCCATATTGGATTCGCTACGAAAATTATGAAACAGACACCAGAAACAGATTAACTGGTTACACCCAAATGGATTGGGATATTATTCCTGGACTGAAAGCTACAGCACGTTACTCTATAGATACTTATAGCTCACTTCAGGAAGAACGTAAAGCAATGGGATCAGTTGCCGGGGAATTTGGTGTTGGTCGCTATGATGTAACTTCAGGATATTCTCGTTTAAGCCAATTTTTTACAGAAACAAACATGGACTTCTTGTTGAACTATCATAAATCTTTCTCTGAAGATTTTGACTTAACAGCGTTGTTAGGCTCAAATACTCGCAGAACATCAATGGACAAAGTTTATGAATCGACAAACAATGGTTTGGCTGTGCCTGGAACTTATGCGTTAGCAAATACAAAAGACCCTGCATTGTTACCAGAAGAGTCGTTTACTATTCTTGGAGTAAACGGTATTTTTGCAAGTGCATCACTAGGATTCAAGAGTACTTATTTCCTTGATGCAACAATACGTAGAGACGTATCTTCTTCCTTACCAAAAGAAAATAATACATATTATTATCCATCCATTACTGGAAGTATGATATTCTCTAATCTTTTGAATTTGGATTGGCTTTCTTTAGGAAAAATAAGATTGAATTATGCTGAGGTTGGTAATAGCGCACCTGCATTGAGCTTAATTGATACTTACAAACAGATCCAATCATTTGCGGGAACAGCTATGGCTACGGTGCCAGACACCAAGTTGAATCCAAACTTAAAACCTGAGCGTCAGAAAGCATTGGAAGCCGGTTTAGAAATGAGTTTCCTTGACAACAGATTAGGTTTTGATTTAGCACTTTATAAAAACAATACATTCGATCAGTTGATTGGATTGAGAACTTCTTTTGCAACTGGTTACGAAGCTAAATGGATTAACGCTGGTGAAATTCAAAATATGGGAACGGAACTTTCGTTGTATGCAACCCCCGTAAAAACAAAAGATTTCAAATGGGATGTTCGTGTTAACTGGGCAAAGAACTCAAACAAAGTTATTTCATTATACAAAGATGAGTTTGGAAATGAAGTAACCAATTTGGAAATTGCGAGCCTTCAGGGCGGTGTGTCGGTAAATGCAAGAGTAGGCGAACCTTATGGTGCTATTATGGGATCGGATTTTGTATACAATGAAGCTGGACAAAAAATGGTAAAATCAAACGGACGCTATATGATTTCTC
>JBBIID010000066.1:0-547 GCA_037446675.1 Paludibacter sp. | reverse complement strand
ACCGGAGGTATTGGAAATACAATTACTTACAAAAATCTTTCTTTGAGCTTCTTGTTCGACGTTTCATCAGGAGGAGATATTTTCTCTCTTGATATGTGGTATGGTTCGGGTACCGGATTGTATGCCGAAACAGCAGGTCTTAATGATTTAGGAAATCCAAAACGTGACCCAATTACTTATGTAGATAATGATCCTGCAAAAGGATATGCTGCAAATACTGGAGGAACAATTAATGAAGGTGTACAAGCAGATGGTTCTGCAAATACTGTGCGTGTAAACAATGAAACTTATGGTGCAGATGGTTGGGCTGTTAGTCCGAATGCAAAATTTGTGTACGATGCTTCTTACATTAAACTTCGTGAAGTGAATTTTACTTACAACTTCCCAGCGCAACTATACAAAAAATTATCTCTTTCGAATGCTTCTATCAGTGTAGTCGGATCAAATCTTTGGATTTTATATAAGAATCTACCATATGCTGATCCTGAAGCAAGCCAAAGTTCTGGTAATATCCAAGGTTGGCAATCTGGTGTAATGCCTGCTACTA
>JBBIID010000065.1:0-11035 GCA_037446675.1 Paludibacter sp. | reverse complement strand
TGAAGCTTGCAATTCATATTATCGTACAACCAGTAAAAATCGTAGCCTTGAACCAATTGGTAAGTAAATTCGGTAAACGACATACCATCGCGTGTTTCGCCGGTCAATCGTTTTTTCACCGAGTCTTTTGCCATCATGTAATTTACAGTGATGTGTTTTCCAATATCGCGAATAAACAAAAGAAAAGTTTGCTCTTTCATCCAGTCGTAGTTATTCACCATTTCGGCTTTGTTTGGCGATTCAGTTTCAAAGTCGAGAAAACGTGCCAATTGACCTTTAATTCCGTCCAGATTCTTCGCTAATGTTTCCTCGTTAAGCAAATTTCGTTCTTGCGATTTTCCCGAAGGATCGCCAATCATTCCGGTTGCTCCACCAACCAGTGCAATGGGTTTGTGTCCCGCCATTTGGAAGCGTTTCAATAGCAGAATCGGAGCTAAACTACCAATATGCAGCGAGTCGGCAGTCGGGTCGAAACCAATATAAGCCGTTGTAACTTCTTTTGCCAACTGTTCTTCGGTTCCGGGCATCACGGTATGTATCATCCCCCGCCACTGCAAATCTTCTATAAAATTCATCTTTTATCGTGTATTAATATTTTAAAATCTGATTTTGAAGCTGCAAAGATACAACATTTTGGCTTTTTGACATAATGAAAGTTTCGAATAAAACAGATGCTCGTTTTTACTACAATTCGTCTGAATATTTCACTTTACTCCGTTCCACCACTCAGTAAAATGTTGCGTTGAGTCCTTCAGATTTACCGTTTCGCCAATCATTGGTGTTATCAGCGAAAAATGAAGTTGTCTGGCTGATGCAGCTATTTTTTTCAAAGGTTCGTCCCACGGATGAGCTGCCAATGCAAATTTAGAAGAATGTACCGGGAAAAGGCGCTTTGCATTTAAATCGGTAAAGGCTTTAATTAAATCGGCCGGTAAAAAATGAATATATTTCCAGTTTTCGTTATACTGTCCGTTTTCCAAAATTGCCAAATCAATCGGTCCGAATTTTTTCCCGATTTCGGCAAAATGTTTATCATAACCTCCATCGCCTCCAACAAATATTTTCATCGTGGGTGTTTGCAATAAATACGAAGCCCAAAGGGTTTGATTTCGTTTAAATCCGCGTCCTGAAAAATGGCGAGCAGGAAGCGCATTTAGCGTAAAACCCGAATCCAACTGTACTTGCTCATTCCAATCCAATTCGGAAATAATATTTTTATCAAAACCCCAGTATTCAAAGTCCTCTCCTACGCCAAGCCCACAAATCACTTTTCCTATTTTTGGTTTCAACTCCATTACCGTTTCATAATCCAAATGATCCCAATGGTCGTGCGATATAACCAGATAATCAATTTCCGGAATATCTTTCGGTTTAAAGTGATCAGCACCTTTAAAAGCTTTTACCGAAAACGAAAAAGGCGAAGCATGACCGCTAAAAACCGGATCAACCAATATCCTCTTTCCATCTATTTGAATAAAATAAGACGAATGCCCAAACCACACCAACACATCTTTATTCCTATCCAAATTAAGCAAGTCCACATCCATATAAGGAATTGAATCAACCGGAGTAACTCTTTCTCTGGCGGCAAAAAGGGTCTCGCGAGCTACCGAGAAATATGTTTTTCCTTCAGCCATTACCGGAGTATAACTTAAATTCTGAAAAGAACCATCTTTATAGTTTGGTGACTTTTTTATTCTTTCCAACCGATCGCCCGAAGGCATTTTTCCAAATTGTTTTTCGTTCAGCACCAGAACGGTTGCAACAGCAATAACTAAAATAACAGATAATAATACGTACATAAATTTTCTCATTTTTCTCAAATTTCTTTCGCCAATTGTTTCATATCTTTCATCTCCAATATCGGTTTCGTATATCCTTTCTGAGAAACATGAATCATAACCGCCGCTAAACTTCGTAAAGAAATCACACTATTGGGAACAATCAACTTCATCAAACGAACAATCCATTTTAAATATTTATACATTTTATAATAAGTGTGAGCAGGCCGCAGAGGAAGAAAAGGTTCGATGCCACCTGGGCGAAAATTATATACATTTTTAAAAGGCAACTTCTTCAAATCATTTTCTGTCCGGCCTTTCACACGCGCCCACATTTACACGGCCTTTTTCAGTGCTATCGGTTCCCGAACCGGAAATATAACAAAACGTCATGTCCGGATTAAGTTCCGCCAGCGTTTGCGCAAAATTCAGGGTAAGATCATGCGTAAGCTTGGTATATTCAGGTTCACTTTTTCCAACCGATGTTACACCCAAGCAAAAATAGCAAGCATTATACCCTGAGAGCTTATCCTTAAGGGAAGAAATATCATAAAAATCTTTATGCACTATTTCGGAGAGTTTTGGATGTTTATAACCTGTTGCATGGCGCGCAACCACCAACACTCTTTCGACTTCGGTATGGTTCAAACATTCATGCAGAACGCCTTCTCCCACCATTCCGGTAGCACCTGTAATAATAACTTTTAGTTTATCCATCTATTCGACAGTTTCAAATTTAATTTTGCAAAGAAACACATAATTATTCATTTCAACCAATAAAGAGCACAAAAACAAACTAGGAATCGAGGCACTTTATTTTTTCACACATAGCAACAACAGAGTTATTCAATTTGTTTCAAAATTCTGATTATTTTCAGCTTAGTCTTGCAGTAAATCATTATTATGCGAGCACAATTCTTAAAAAGAAACAACTATTTCAATTCATTAATAGGATTGTAAAATAATATTGATAAATGTTTCAATTATTGAAATTGTTCTGAAATTTTTTCGAAACGGCAACCACCT
Organism: Paludibacter sp.; assembly: GCA_037446675.1. Taxonomy (GTDB): domain Bacteria; phylum Bacteroidota; class Bacteroidia; order Bacteroidales; family Paludibacteraceae; genus Paludibacter. The sequence goes on along the minus strand of JBBIID010000065.1, from coordinate 8,228 downwards.
ATTTTTGCAGCGAAAAATTCAACGATTCTCTCAATTTCAATGAAACAATTCATTTTTCTATTCTTTCTCTTATTTACGGTTTCAACTCTTTTTGCCGACGAGATTGAAGGTCTCGTGCGCGATGCTCAAACCGGGGAATTGCTTATTGGTGCCAGCGTATACATCAAAAGCGATAAGAAATCAGGAACCAGTACCGGACTCGATGGAACTTTCGCGATAAAAGATCTGAAACAGGGAAAATATGTTTTGGTTTGCAGTTACATCAGCTACCAAACTCTCGAAAAGGAAATAACTATTCCGGTATCCAGCAAACAAAAAATCCAGTTAAATCTCGTTTCGTACGAAAACGAGTTAACGGGAATCGAAGTCATAGCATCCGGCAAAACTACCGATGCCGGAGTACATAATATGGAAAGGCTTTCGGCAAATGTGGTTAACATCGTTGGAGCTCGGAGTATCGAAATTTCCCCCGATCTCACCGTAGCCAATGTCTTAGGGCGTATTTCGGGAGTAACGCTGGAGAAAAACAGTTCCGGAGAAGCAGAATATGCCGTGTTGCGCGGTATGGACAAACGATACAATATTACTTTGGTAAACGGATCGAAAATATCCAGCCCCAACAACAAACAACGGTTTGTTCCGCTGAATATTTTCCCAAGTGAATTGCTCGACCGTTTGGAAGTGACCAAAACCCGTAGTGCCGAAACCGAAGGCGATGCCACCGGAGGTGCCGTAAATATGGTCATGAAAGATGCTCCTACAAAACTGACATTCTCAGCCAATGTTTCTACCGGTTACAGCACCATGTTTCTGGATCGGGATTTTTCGGCTTACAGCAAAAACGATGTAATACCAGTAGCTCCTTACGAAAAGTACGGAAAAGATTATTCGGCAACGATGGACGATTTTAATAATAAAATTTATTCTCCAACCTCGTATCGCCCGCTACCAAACTTAATGGCTGGATTGTCGGTCGGAAATCGATCGTCAAACAACAAATTCGGTTATATTTTAGCACTGAATTATCAAAACCAAAACAAAGGAACAAACAGCACTTACTTTAATGACAAGCTGACTCAACAGGTTGAAACCATTATTCTTACATCTCACAAAGTGCGAAATTACTCTGAAAACCAGAAACAATACGGTGTTCATGCAAAATTGGATTATATTTTCAATCCGGCCAATAAAATTGAATGGTATAACTTTTTCACAGCAAACGAAAATGCACAGGTTCGGCAGTCTGTTTCTACCGATTTGAATTTATATTACGATCCGGCAAGCGGCAATTTCGATCAATCTATCCAAACCCGTATACGAACGACCAATCAGCAGATTTTCGCATCAACACTTCAGGGAGAGCATAGTTTGGGAGAAAAACTTCAATTGAACTGGACAGCCATTTATTCGAAAGCAGGATTGCAACGTCCCGATCTTATTTATGTCAATCTCGACAATTTAGTAACCAACCACGTAGACGATATAACTGTAGATGGAGATGGTTCAACACGTGAATGGCAACATAATTCCGATCAGGATATTTCAGCTAAAATTGATGCGAAGTACGAAATTTTAATTAATCAAAATAAATTACGTTTGCAGGCCGGAGGCTTAATCCGACAGAAAAACAGAGATAATTTCAGAGTGGCGTATCGCTTGCAACCGCCTAAGGATTATTATCAGGAATATACTTCTATCGACAATCTGGTTTGGAATCTTTATAATCCTCAAGGTAGCGTTGACCAAACCATGTATAAAGCATCGGAAATGATTGGAGCAGGATACATGCAGGCTCGTTATCAAGTCCGAAAAACGGAGATTATTGCCGGAGCAAGAGCAGAATATACAAATCAGGGCTATGACATGGAGTTTCCGAATATTGACGAAAATCCGATAGGAGGTAAAACATATACCGATCTTTTGCCCAACGCGCAAATAAAGTATTCGCCCAACAACAAAACCAATTGGCGATTAGGATATTTCCGATCGGTAAACAGACCGGGGTTTTTCGACATCGTTCCTTATCAGATACAGGAAGAAGATCACACCGAATACGGCAATAAAAACATCAAACGTTCTGTTATTGACAATTTAGACCTCCGCTGGGAATTTTTCCCGAAACCGATTGATCAGATTTTGATTGGAGCATTTTATAAATACATAAAAGACCCTATCGAATATGTTTATACTTCGGTTAACAACAGACAATACGGATATTGGTACGACAATTTGGGAAATGCCAGAAACATTGGAATAGAAATAGATTTTGTCAAATTCATCCGATCATTTGGTCTTAAAGCCAACTATACTTATACCAACTCCAGCATCACTACCCCAAAAGTATTTTACAATACAGTCGAAAACGGGAAAAAATATCTTATCGATCAAACCAGACCATTAGTGGGTCAAGCGGCTCATGTAGCCAATCTTTCACTACTGTATAAAAACAATAATTACGGTTGGAATGCTCAATTAGCAGCGTCGTACATTGGCGATCATATTGTTACGGCCTCCGTATTTCTAAATTCCGATTATTGGCAAAAGGATGCATTCCAAATCGATTTTTCGGCAGAAAAAAAATTCAAAAACGGTTTATCGATTTTTTTGAAAGTAAATAATCTACTGAATATGCCCTCGATTGAATATGTTCCGACACACAACGAGTACAACAATAACTTTCCGTTGCAATCTGCCGTATCGGGCAAAACAATCACAAAGCAAGATTACTACGACCGTTTGTTCCTTATAGGAGCAAGATTCAAACTACAGAATTAAAATGATTATTAATTATAAACGATCAATTAAAAAATGAAAAAGCTCTATTTTTTTCTTCTCGCTTTATTGGCATTGCCATTCTTTTTCGCATGCGACCCCAAAGATGATGCTCCGGATAATGGGAAAGAATATCCTGAAGGATCAATTGTTTGGAAAAAAGACACTACAGTTACGCTGACAAACCACTACATTGTTCCAAAAGGAACTTCGTTGTATATTGAAGAAGGAGTTACAATCGTAATGAACGATACCATTGTACGTCCCGAATTTATTGTTCTAGGCAATCTTTATTGCTATGGAACAGAAGCAAAACCTATCACTTTCACCGTTGCACAACAATACAGAAACGAAGCTCACCGTTTCAGTCGCTATTGGGGTGGAATTATTTGTGGATACGATTCGAAAGAAGTTTTGTTAGATCATGTTATTATTGAATACGGTGGAGCACAAACGACCGAACAATCAGCTTCTTTCCAATATCAACTATTTAAGACAGAGACTGGTGAAGGCGTTCCTGGATTCCATTTCTGTAATATCGATGGTAAATTCGTTATGAAAAACTGTATTTTCCGTAACAATGCAGAAGATCAGGTTTATATCACCGGAGGTCAATCCATTGTTGAAAACAACAAATTTATCGCAAGCGGATTCGATGGCGGCGAAGCTATCAATTATAAATCAGGTTGTTTGGCCGATGTATGTTATAATCTCGTATACGATGCAAATTCAAATGGGTTGAAATTGTCAAACAACGGCGCATTCGAACCTCAGGCTCACTTGTTCTGCTACAACAATACAATGGTAAATTGCGGCTGGCGTCGTCCGAAAGTAAAAGGTGGATCTATTTGGTTGGAAACTAATGTGTATGCCGAACTTTACAATAATTTGATGTACGACTGTCGTTGGGCTTGTAAACAAGATGCTGCCGATCCTCAGGATGCTCGTTCTGTAATTACTCCTAATTTTTACTTCGCCTCAACAGCTACGGGAGTTACTCAGTACCAAGCAGATGCTGCAAAAGGTCAGTTATTAGGAGCAAATGATATTGTAAGCGCCTCAGCCGGAGACAAAAATCCTGCTTTCTCGAACTTTAGCATTCAAAGCAATGTTGACATTAATGCAGGTTCGACAAAAAGCGGAAATGTGCCGCAGACTTATAATAACAGTTGGGATTTCCATTTAAATGCAGGTTCGCCCGCATTGGCAGGCGGTACTACCGGCTTTACTCGTCATTTTGGAACAACCGGATTGACTATTGACGGAACTGAATACAAATCGGCTGCTCCAAATACTTATTTTGGTGCTTTCGGTGCAAAGTAATCGATTAACAATAATATTATAACAGCTAAAACAGAGGGGCAACCAAAATTGCTTCTCTGTTTTGCAGCAAAAATAAATCACGAATATGAATAAACATTTTATACAAATATTCATCTTTTTCGCCATTGCAGCTACATTCATTAGTTGCAATCAAAGCATGCCGGGCACAACTGATGCCGACATCTCGGAATACAGCTTTATTGTGGCCAATGACCTTGGACGCAACGGATATTACGATCAGAAAAATATTGCAGTGGCAATGGGCAAATGGGCCGATTCAGCCGATATTCATTTTGTAGCAGCTGCCGGAGATGTGCATCATTTCAACGGTGTGGCAAGTGTAAACGACCCGTTGTGGATGACAAATTACGAATTGATTTATTCCGATCCGTCGTTGATGCTCGATTGGTACGCTATTTTGGGAAACCACGAATATCGGGGAAACACGCAAGCTTGTCTTGACTACGGGAAAATAAGCCGGCGCTGGATTATGCCCTCGCGCTATTACACTATGGTAAAAAAAGTGGACGACAACACAACGCTTCGTTTGCTATTTATTGATACTGCTCCACTTATTTCAAAATATCGTAAAGATAGTGAAGAATATCCCGATGCTTATAAACAAGATAATAACGCACAATTGCATTTTATCGATAGCGTTTTAAGTGTTTCGAAAGAAACATGGAAAATGGTTATCGGGCATCACCCCGTGTATGCTTATACGCCAAAAGACAGCAGCGAACGCGCCGACATGCAAGCCCGCATCGATCCGTTGTTACGCAAATACAATGTTGATTATTATGTTTGCGGCCACATACACAACTTTCAGCATATAAAAACGACAGAGTCGAATGTCGATTATGTAGTAAACAGTTCTGCATCTCTTTCCCGTCCGGTAGAGAAAATGGAAGGAACTCAGTTTTGCAGCAATTTGTCAGGTTTTCTGGTTTGCTCGGTCGATTCTTCGCATTTTGCAATTAACATGATGGATAAGAATGGAGATTGCATCTATACTTATGCCCGCAAAAAATAACTTTTCTCACGAATAAAAACAGTTGCCTTAAAATTAGCGATATTTTAAGGCAATTTTTTTTGCTCTTTTTGTATCTTCGCAGGTAATAAAAATTCATTTCACATGAAAAAAACGCTTTTTCTTTATCTGACAGCCCTTGTGCTCTCAGTTTCGGGTTGTAAAACAAATTCATGGGTCATAACATCAGCTCAATCTACGCAGATCGCTATCGACAAAAGTCTCGACACCTTGGCCGATAGCTCCTATATTTCTTACTTGCAACCATTCAAACAACAGGTTGATGCTACAATGAAAACCGTTGTTGGTGTAGCCACCGAGACTATGAGTGTTGGAAAACCGGAGAGCTTGCTTTCGAACCTTAGTGCCGACATTTACCTGAAAGCGGGAACAGAATACATGAAAACTCCTGTGGATATGGCTATCGTTAATCGTGGAGGATTGCGAACTGTTATTCCTGCCGGAAACATTACTGTAGGCAAAGTATTTGAGCTAATGCCTTTTGAAAATGAATTGGTTATTCTTTGGCTCAAAGGAGACAAAATCAACGATTTGTGCCAATATTTTGCCAGTATTGGTGGCGAGGGAGTTGCGGGATTACGCATGACAATCTCGAATGAAAAAGCAACAGACATAACAATTGCAGGCAAACCGTTAGATATGAATAAAACATACAGCATCGCAACGAATGATTATCTGGCTGGTGGAAACGACAAAATGGTTCAGCTTGCAATGTTCGAAAAACGCACCAACACGGGAATCAAAATTCGCGATATGCTTATGGATTATATAAAAAACGAAACAGCTCACGGACGCGAAATCTCCAGCAAACTGGATGGAAGAATCAAGTAATTTACAATTTATTCATTACAATTTACAATCCGAATGAAACGAATATATTTGCTCATATTAATACAAGTTACACTGAACGTTATTCTCTTTGCCGGAGAAAAAGTTAAGTTAGTTATCCTGCACACCAACGACACACACAGTCAGATAGAGCCTACCGAAAAATCGAGTTTAAAAACATCAAATATGGGTGGTTATGCCCGTCGTATGGGCGAAATTGCAAAAATCCGCAGCGAAGAAAAAAATGTACTCCTTTTCGACGCAGGCGATTTCTCGCAAGGAACGCCTTACTTCAATTTTTTTCACGGACGATTGGAGATGGACGCGCTCAACCAAATGCAATACAATGCAGGCACATTGGGAAATCACGAATTTGACAACGGCATCGACACGCTGGCCATGGTGCTTTCTAAAGCTAAGTTCCCGGTATTGAGTTCTAATTATGACGTTTCTCAAACACCGCTTATGCCATATATTAAGCCATATACTGTAACCGAAATGGCTGGCATCAAAATAGGAATTATGGCGCTCGACGTGCAACCGAAAGGATTAATTATCGAGAGCAATTATCGCGGACTCACTTACAACGACCCTGTAGAAACGGCAAAAAAAACATCGACATATTTAAAAAAGAAACTAAAATGCGATTTAGTGATCTGTCTTTCGCATCTTGGCAGCGATTCAACGTCTGTTGATGTAAATGATTTCAATATCGCTCATGCTACAAAATACATCGATATTATCATTGGCGGGCACTCACATACCATGCTCGAAAATGTAAAAACAAACAATGGAGTTGGAAGAAAAATAGTTATTGCGCAGGTTGGTAAAAGCGGGTTGTATTTAGGAAGAATCGATATCGAAATGGAGAAGAAATAAATTCAGGTTTAAATACATAAACTTAACAAAAAGCCGCTTTATGAATCCATAAAGCGGCTTTTTACATTTGTCAACCAAACGTATTATTTCATTGTGGAATGTAATATAATTTTAACTCCTATAAAACATATAATATGTTCTTTTGCAACTTAATTCAATAAGGATTGCAAATAAACACAAATGAAAAGTTCTCTCCAAAAGTACAAAACGATAAACCGAGATATTAGCTGGATGTATTTTAACCGTCGGATTCTCGATGAAGCATCCGATAAATCGAATCCGCTTTTGGAAAGATTGAAATTTATTGGCATATATTCGAGCAACTTGGACGAGTTTTTTCGTGTGAGAGTAGCTACGTTGCGCCGAATGATTGAGATTGAAAACAGCGTAAAGCATGTAAAGTCGGACGCATCGAAAATTTTGAAACAGGTACTCAAACTGAATGAAAGATACACTATAGAGCTGGAAAGCATCTTTTTGGGGTTGATCGCCGAACTCAAGCAGGAAAATATTCATTTTGTAAACGAAACCGAGCTTAACGAAGAGCAAGTCCGTTTCATAGAAGAGTATTATCAGCACACTTTAATGAGCTACCTTTATCCCGTGCTCGTATCGCGAATGGACGAAGAGCCGACTCTGAGCGACAAAAACATTTACTTGTCCGTAAAAATCTCAAAATCGGAGAATCTCGACAAAAAAAGACAAAAAGAGTACGCTTTGATTCAACTCCCCACTTCCGAATTATCGCGTTTCATTCTTCTTCCTTCTGCAAAAAACGAAAAGAAGATAATATTTCTCGACGATGTCATTCGCCACTGCCTTCCTCGTATTTTTGCATCGCTCAATTACGACAGTTATAGTGCTTATACTATAAAATTCACCCGCGATTCGGAAATGGATTTCGACAAAGATGTGTACCAAAGTATGCTTCAAAAAGTGTCCAAAGCCGTAAAAAGCCGAAAATACGGTAATCCTATACGATTTGTGTACGATCGTGACATTCCGCAAAACATGCTGAAATTTGTAGAAACACTGTTGAATATCGACAAAAATGATGCTCACATTGCCGGATACAGATATCACAATCTGAAAGATTTTATCAATTTCCCGGATATAAAACGACCCGATCTTAAGTTTGCACCACAACCTCCATTATCCGTTCCTGAACTGGACGATACGGTTAGCATGCTCGATCTTATCCGAAAAAAAGATCGATTTCTCCATTATCCGTATCAAAATTTCGATTACTTTATCCGGCTTCTTCGCGAAGCGGCGATAAGTCCGGACGTAAGGGCGATAAAAATCAGTATTTATCGACTGGCGAAAAACTCAAAAATTATCAAAGCATTGATTTGCGCTGCCATGAATGGGAAAA